>NZ_JBHWIO010000008.1:117653-121560 GCF_042732075.1 Kitasatospora sp. NPDC059812 | reverse complement strand
CCCGAGGGAGCCCCCGGGGCGGGCCCGGCGCCGGCCGCCCGCCCCCGGGCGGCCGGCCGCCGCCGTTCCCGGGCCCGTACGGCTGTGTCATCGGCCACAGGGCCGGGCGCGCCGACGCCGGTGCGCGCGGGGCGCGTGCGCCGCCCGCGTGGTTCGTACGCCCAACCGGCGCACGCCTCCTGACGCCGCGCCCGCCGTCGCGGCAATCGGCCGAAACCGACTGACGGGCCCGCGCCACGGCGCACCCGCTCGTGTCCGGCCCGTCGACGCCGGGCGGTGCCCGTGGATAAGGTCGGGCCCCATGGCTGGCAGACCGCCGGGCGCACCGCCCCAGACGACTGCGACGAGGCCCGGCGCCGCCACGGCGTCCGGACCCGTGACGGCCCGGTTGCGCAGGAGGCTCCGCCGGGTCCGCCGAAGGCTGCGCACGGCCGGTGTCGACTACTTCCGCGGCGGCGCCGCCGACTGGCCGGTGCTCTGCGCCCTCGCCCTGCTCGTCCCGCTGCTGATCCTGCTCAACATCTGGATCCCCGCCTGGGCCCCGCCCACCGCGCTGGTCCTGCCGATCCTGGCCGGCGCGCTGCTGCTGCGCCCCGGCAGCCTGGTGGTGCTGTACGCGCTGGCGGCGCTCGGCCTGTCCGCCGAGTCGGTGATCCACACCGGCCAGCGGGTGGCCAGCGAGAACCCCGAGGCCTACGTCTACGGCGTCACCCCGGGCGCGGCCCTGGTGGTCGGCGCCGCCGGGGTGGGCGGCCTGCTGCTGGCCCAGTTCCGGGCCCGGGTCGGCGTGCCCTGGTGGGGCGGCTCGACCATGCTGTTCGACCTGCGCGAGCGGCTGCGGGTGCAGAGCCGGGTGCCGGAGCTCCCGGACGGCTGGCACGCCGACATGGCGCTGCGCCCGGCCGGCGGGCAGTCCTTCTCCGGGGACTTCGTGGTCGCCGCCCGCACCGGCCCGGGCCAGCGGCTGCTGGAGGTGGTCCTCGCGGACGTCTCCGGCAAGGGCATGGACGCCGGCTCCCGCGCGCTGCTGCTCTCCGGCGCCTTCGGCGGCCTGGTGGGCTCGCTGCCCGCGCACGACTTCCTGCCCGCCGCCAACGGCTACCTGCTGCGCCAGTCCTGGGAGGAGGGCTTCGCGACCGCCGTCCACCTGGTGCTGGACCTGGACACCGGCGAGTACGAGCTGCTGTCGGCCGGGCACCTGCCGGGGATGCAGCGGCTGGCGGGCGCCGGGCGCTGGGAGGTCAAGGAGGCCGAGGGCCCGCTGCTCGGGATCTACGACGGCGCGAAGTTCGACGGGGTGCGCGGCCGGCTGAACCGCGGCGACGTGCTGATGCTGTGCACCGACGGCATGGTCGAGGAGCCGGGCCGGGACCTCTCCGAGGGGATGGACCGGCTGATGGGGGAGGCGGACCGGCTGGTGCCCGGCAGCGGTCCGGGCGCGGGGGCCGGCGCGGCGGCCGCGCTGATCGAGACGGTGGCCCGGGACATCAACGACGACCGCGCGGTCCTGCTGCTCTGGCGCGACTGACGCCCCCTCGCCCCGGCCGTCCGTCACCGGACGGACCGGCACATGCCGCGGGCACCTGCTGTCAAGCCGGGCAGCCGATCTTCGGCCAAATCGGCCGCCCCGTCGGCTGACCGGACCTGCGGCTTCCGTTACCCGCCTTCGGCCGCCTTCCGGCCGCTCAGCGCCGCCCCGGCGACGATTCGTCAGAACGGCTCCGCTATCGTCCCGGTCGGCGGAAACTCGTCTCGCATCGCAGGATATCGGCGTTGGGCTGACTGTCAGACCTTTACGCAATCGGCACGGTCGACCACACTGAGTCCGGGCGGGACTGTTCAGGATTCGGGGGATGGGGGGCGTCACGTGCGGCACGGCAGACAACGTTCGACCGCGCCGGGCTCCCTCGCCGGTGGTGTGCCGGTCGATCCGCGATTCCGCCTCGGGACCGTCGGACAGGCCGGGGTCCGGCTTCGCAGGTGCCGCCGGGCGGCGGCACCACGCTATGAAACGAGGAAGTGAGTCCGGGTGGCACTCTCCGTCTCCGCGCTGGTCCTGTTCGCAATCCTGTGCATCATCTTCATCCGCAACAAGCAGTTGAAGATCGCGCACGGCATCATCGCCGCCCTGTTCGGCTTCATGTTGCACGAGACCACGGTCGCGGGCTCGATCAACTCCCTGCTGGCGAACCTCGCCCACAGCATCTCGGGCATCACCGGCGGCTGACCCGGCCGGGCCGTCCGCGACCCCCGCGAGGGGATCACCGGCCGGCCCGTCTGGCCTCCCGCCAGCGAGCGAACAGTCCCCGGGGGCGGGCCGCCGCCGGGGCGGGGGCGCGCATCGGCGCGGGTGCCGCGGCACCCGCCGCCGCGGCCTGCCCCGGCGCCGCCCGCTCGGCCGTCAACAGCACGAACAGCCGCGCCCAGCACAGCCGTTCGCCCCGCGGCCAGTCCATCGCGCGCAGCGCCGCCGACGCGGCCTCCGACACCTCGCCGTCGACCCGGACCTCGGCGACGTCGTCGCCCGCCTTCCCGCCCAGGAAGAGCTTCACCCCGACCGGCCCCGGCCCGGCCAGCTGCGGCCGCAGCGCGGGCGCGAGCGCCGGCAGCACCCGGTGCTCGGCGAGCCAGCCCGCCAGGTGCTCGTTGCCGAAGCCGAACACCGCCGCCGGCCCCTGGACGGCGTGCCAGCCCGGGAGTTCGGCGTGGTCCGCGTGGTCGGCGTGCACTCCGCGCCCGTCCGTCAGCTCGACCAGCACCGAGGCGGTGGTGGTCGCCCACATCTTCACCGCGTTGGCGAGCTTCTCCTCCTCGGTCTTGCCGAGGCCGGCCGCGCAGTCCCACACCACCGGCGCGTCCGCCCGGCCCAGGTGCAGCACGTAGCCGAGGTCGACGTGGCCGGCGCCGTCGTTCCCGGGGTGCTCGCGCACCGCCACCGCCGTCGTCCCCGGGCCGCGCACCACCTCGCCGTCGGCGCTGAACTCCTGTCCGAGGCGTGCCATCTCCCGGACGACACAGCGCTGTATGACGGCCAGCCGCTCCTGGGGACGCACCGGGACTCCTCCACCTCGGAGCGCGGCGGGTGAGCTCCCGCTCGAACTGCGCTCGAACGCCGCCGAGGCTATCGGCCCGGCAGCCAGGCGGGAAACCGTCCGGCCTCCCCGGTTCTCCAGTCGCGGAAATGTCTGGAATGCACCACTTTGGGAAGCGGAACCGCCCTGTGGCCGCCGGCCGGGGCCCTGCCGCCCGCCTGGAGAGCCCGCATGACCCGCACCACCCCGACACCCCCTCCGTCGCTCCTGACGGCCCCTTCGGCGCCCCTTCCGCCCCTTCTGGCGGGCCCGGACGGCTCCGGCCTGGCCGCCGAGATCGAGGCCTACCTCGCCTCGCTGCCCGCCCCCGTGCGCCGCCCGGTGCCGTACGTCTGCCCCCACGGCACCGCCGTGCGGCCGTGGTGTGCTGGCCACCCGGCGCCCCGGGTCACCCCGCTCGACCGGGTGCTGCGCCGCCCGGCCCGCCCGGTGCCGGTCAGCGCCGCCGACCACCTGCGGCTCGCCTCCCGCTACATCGGCGCCCACGGCTGGCTGCAGGGCGCGATGTGGGACGCACGCGGCCGGGTCTGCCTGCTCGGCGCCCAGGTCGCCGTCCTCGCGCACGGCTACGGCACCCCGGCCACCGTGCGCACCGCCCGGGTCCAGCTGATGGAGGTGCTGCACGCGACCGGCCGCCCGGCGCACTCCCCGGACGAGTACAACGACCGCCCCGCCACCCGGGAGGCCGACGTCCACCGGCTGCTCGACCGGGCGGCCGCCCGGGCCGCCCGGCTCGGGCTCTGAACCGGCCCGCCCGGCCTCGCGGGGCCGGGAGGACCGCCCGGAAACGCCAACGGCCCCGGTGCGTGGAGACG
>NZ_JBHWIO010000008.1:98542-117643 GCF_042732075.1 Kitasatospora sp. NPDC059812 | reverse complement strand
TTTTTTTCGAGGGCCCGGGGGGGGGCGGGGGGGGGGGGGGGCGGCGCCCCCCCCCCCCCCCCCCCCCGGGCGGGGGGGCCCCCCCCCCCCGGGCCCCCGGGCCGATGAGCGGGCGACGAGAATCGAACTCGCGTGACTAGTTTGGAAGACTAGGGCTCTACCATTGAGCTACGCCCGCGCGATCCCCCGGTCGTTGCCGGCCGGAAGTTCGGGGGACAGCGTACCTGGTCCGGTCGCTTCCGTGCACACCGGATTCTGCGCGCGCTCCCTCGGACCGCCCCCGAATATGTCGGCGAGCCGCCAGGGCCCGACGTGTACGCTTCCTCTCGGCACCACGGGGTGTGGCGCAGTTTGGTAGCGCGTCCGCTTTGGGAGCGGAAGGCCGTCGGTTCGAATCCGGTCACCCCGACAGTGCGGCAGGGTCTCGTCCACCGTGGCGGGGCCCTGTTCTGTTCGGGCCCGACGGTGGCGCCTGGCGTCCGCCTTTCGTGGTACCGGTAGGATGGGGCGCTGGCGGTAGTCCCTGCGGTGTCAACCCAGGTCAACCGCACGAGGGCGAGGAGTCACTCTCACCGTCCACCCCCCACGGGAGATGCAGCTCCAACCCTTCATCGCCCGTCTCGCCCGACCCATTCGTACGGCCTCGGCCGGCGGCCGGGAACGGCGGAGGCAACCTGACCGCAAGCCCATAGGAGACCTAACCGTGAAGAGCGCCGTCGAGACTCTGAACCCGACCCGGGTTCGACTCACCGTCGAGGTGCCCTTCGAGGAGCTCAAGCCCAGCCTCGACGCGGCGTACAAGAAGATCAACCAGCAGGTCTCGGTCCCGGGCTTCCGCAAGGGCAAGATCCCGAACCGGGTCATCGACCAGCGCTTCGGCCGTGGCGCCGTGCTGGAGGAGGCCGTCAACGACGCCCTCCCGCGCTTCTACACGCAGGCCGTCGACGAGGGCAAGATCGAGGTCCTCGGACAGCCCGACATCACCAACATCGAGGGTGTCGAGAAGCTCGCCGATGGCGGCGACCTGAAGTTCACCGCCGAGGTGGACATCCGTCCGGAGATCACCCTTCCGGACTTCGCCTCCATCGAGGTGACCGTCGACCCGATCGTCGTCTCCGACGAGGACATCGAGAAGTCCCTGGAGCAGCTGCGCGAGCGCTTCTCCTCGGTCAAGGACGTCGAGCGCGCCGCGGCCGCCGGTGACATCGTGGTCGTGGACCTGATCGCCAAGGTCGACGGCGAGGTGCCGGAGGACGGCACCGCCAACGGCGTCAGCTACGAGATCGGCTCGGGCCGCCTGATCGACGGCATCGACGACGCCGTGACCGGCCTGGAGGCCGGTGGCACCGCCACCTTCTCCACCGAGCTCAAGGGTGGCACCCAGGCGGGCCAGACCTCCGAGGTCACCGTCACCGTCACCGCCGTCCAGGAGAAGGAGCTGCCCGAGCTGGACGACGAGTTCGCCCAGCTGGCCAGCGAGTTCGACACCCTGGAGGCCCTGCGCGACGACTCCCGCAAGCGCCTGGAGCGCATGAAGGAGTACGACCAGGCCACCCAGGCCCAGGAGAAGGTGCTGGACGCCCTGCTCGGCCTGGTCGAGATCGAGTTCCCGGAGAAGCTCCTCAAGGACGAGGTCGAGACCCGCAAGCACAACCTGGAGCACCACCAGCTCCAGCCGATGGGCCTCGACATCGACAGCTACCTGGAGACCCAGGGCAAGACCCGCGAGGAGTGGGACGCCGAGATCGAGGAGCAGGCGAAGAAGGGCATCAAGACCCAGTTCGTCCTGGACCAGATCGTCGCCGACGAAGAGCTGGGTGTTAACCAGGAGGAGCTGACCGAGCACCTCATCCGCCGCGCCGCCGGCTCGGGTCTCACCCCGGACCAGTTCGCGCAGCAGGTCGTCCAGGGTGGCCAGGTGCCGCTGCTGGTCGGCGAGGTCGCCCGCGGCAAGGCGCTGGCCACCGTGGTCGAGGCCGCCAAGGTCGTCGACACCGAGGGCAACGAGGTCAACTTCGACGACGAGGACGAGACGGCCGAGACCGTCGAGGCCCCCGCCGCCGAGGAGAAGACCGAGGCCTGAGTGCCCCGGTAACCCCTGAGGTCTGCGACGGGCCCGGACGCCGTACGGTGTCCGGGCCCGTCGTCGTCCCCCGGGGCGGGCCCGACCCTGCGCTCACAGCGAACAGTTCTGCGTGAGGGATTCTGCGGCCCGGCCTGCGCGTTAGGGTCCTTGGACAGCACCAATCACACCGTGATACCCGGAAGCTGTGCGACATCGTGACGGCCGTGGAGCGACCGTCCAAATCGACTGAGCAGGTGGCTAAGTGACGTTCCCGCAGATGCAGATGCCTGGCCCGATGGCGCCGCACGCCGCCTCTGGTGACGTGCTCGGCGGCCTGGGCGACCAGGTGTACAACCGGCTGCTCAACGAGCGGATCATCTTCCTCGGCCAGCAGGTCGACGACGACATCGCCAACAAGATCACCGCCCAGCTGCTGCTGCTGGCCGCGGACCCGGAAAAGGACATCTTCCTTTACATCAACTCCCCGGGCGGTTCGATCTCGGCGGGCATGGCGATCTACGACACCATGCAGTACATCAAGAACGACGTCGTCACCATCGCGATGGGCATGGCGGCCTCGATGGGCCAGTTCCTGCTGACCGCCGGCGCCAAGGGCAAGCGCTTCTCGCTGCCGAACGCCAACATCCTCATGCACCAGCCGTCCGCCGGCCTCGGCGGCTCCGCCACCGACATCCGCATCCAGGCCGAGCAACTGCTGCGCACCAAGAAGCGGATGTCCGAGCTGATCGCCTTCCACAGCGGCCAGTCCTTCGAGCAGATCACCAGGGACTCCGACCGCGACCGCTGGTTCGCGCCGGAGGAGGCCCTGGAGTACGGCCTGATCGACGCGATCATGCACAGCGCCGCGGACGTTCCCGGCGGCGGCGGCACGGGCGCCTGAGCCTCGGCCCGGCCCACGAGACCACAGCCACAACGCCCCGGAGGACAAGAACCCCCATGATCATCCCCAGCCTGTCGGCCGCCCAGGCCCGCGTCGAGGACATGCGCGCCGAGGGTCGCTACATCGTCCCGCGCTTCGTCGAGCGCACCACGCAGGGCATCCGCGAGTACGACCCGTACGCCAAGCTGTTCGAGGAGCGCATCATCTTCCTCGGCTCGCAGGTCGACGACGTCTCGGCGAACGACATCATGGCGCAGCTGCTGTGCCTGGAGTCGATGGACCCGGACCGCGAGATCCAGATGTACATCAACTCGCCCGGCGGCTCGTTCACGGCCCTGACGGCCATCTACGACACCATGCAGTACGTGAAGCCGGACATCACCACGGTCTGCATGGGCCAGGCGGCCTCCGCCGCGGCCGTGCTGCTCGCCGCCGGCACCCCCGGCAAGCGGATGGCGCTGCCGAACGCCCGCATCCTGATCCACCAGCCGTACACCGAGACCGGCCGCGGCCAGGTGTCCGACCTGGAGATCCAGGCCAAGGAGATCTTCCGGATGCGCGAGCAGCTGGAGCAGATGCTCTCCAAGCACTCCAACAAGCCGGTGGAGCAGGTGCGCGAGGACATCGAGCGCGACAAGATCCTCACCGCCGAGGAGGCCCTGGAGTACGGCCTCGTCGACCAGATCATCTCCACCCGCAAGACCTCGCTGACCTCCTGAGGCCGGCACCCTCCGAGGCGGGGCGCGCATCCTGCGTGCGCGCTCCGCTCCGGGTCGTCGGCGGCCTCCGCAACGGCATCTGTTCGGTATCAATTCGCCCAGGGCGTAGGGCAGACCCGGCGAAGAGGACGGAATCAGGGGCCCGGCAGAGTACCGTCGGATAGCGAGACCGATCGCCGTCGGCGTTGACGGTCCACAGCACCAGGCCCCGGAACTTCTGCGGGGCCCCTGGCGAAGGGGAAGCACCTCGTGGCACGCATCGGAGACGGTGGCGACCTGCTCAAGTGCTCGTTCTGCGGCAAGTCGCAGAAGCAGGTGAAGAAGCTGATCGCCGGCCCAGGCGTGTACATCTGCGACGAGTGCATCGACCTGTGCAACGAGATCATCGAGGAGGAACTCGCCGAGACCTCCGAGGTGCGCTTCGAGGAGCTGCCGAAGCCGCGGGAGATCTACGAGTTCCTGGACCAGTACGTGGTCGGCCAGGACCTCGCCAAGAAGGCCCTGTCGGTGGCGGTCTACAACCACTACAAGCGCGTCCAGGCCGGCGAGGCGGGCCGCAGCGGCGGCAACGGCCGCGAGGACGCCATCGAGCTGGCCAAGTCCAACATCCTGCTGCTGGGCCCCACCGGCTCCGGCAAGACGCTGCTGGCGCAGACCCTGGCCCGGATGCTCAACGTGCCGTTCGCGATCGCGGACGCCACCGCGCTGACCGAGGCCGGGTACGTCGGCGAGGACGTCGAGAACATCCTGCTCAAGCTGATCCAGGCGGCCGACTACGACGTCAAGAAGGCCGAGACCGGGATCATCTACATCGACGAGATCGACAAGGTCGCGCGCAAGAGCGAGAACCCGTCGATCACCCGGGACGTCTCCGGCGAGGGCGTGCAGCAGGCGCTGCTGAAGATCCTGGAGGGCACCACCGCCTCGGTGCCGCCGCAGGGCGGGCGCAAGCACCCGCACCAGGAGTTCATCCAGATCGACACCACCAACGTGCTGTTCATCGTCGGCGGCGCGTTCGCCGGCCTGGAGCGGATCATCGAGGGCCGGGCCGGCGCCAAGGGCATCGGCTTCGGCGCCAACATCCGCTCCAAGCGGGAGTCGGACGCCAGCGACCACTTCCGCCAGGTGATGCCCGAGGACCTGGTGAAGTTCGGCATGATCCCCGAGTTCATCGGCCGGCTGCCGGTGATCACCAGCGTCCACAACCTGGACCGCGAGGCGCTCCTGCAGATCCTCACCGAGCCGAAGAACGCGCTGGTCAAGCAGTACCGCAAGCTCTTCGAACTGGACGGCGTGGAGCTGGAGTTCTCCCGGGACGCGCTGGAGGCGATCGCCGACCAGGCGATCCTGCGCGGCACCGGCGCGCGCGGTCTGCGGGCCATCATGGAGGAGGTGCTGATGTCCGTGATGTACGAGGTGCCCTCGCGTCAGGACGTCGCCCGCGTGGTGGTCACCGGGGACGTGGTCTCCAAGCACGCCATCCCCACCCTCGTCCCGCGCGACATGATCAAGCGCGAGCGGCGCGAGAAGAGCGCCTGACCCGCGCCCGCCGCATCCGCAAGGGCCCCGCACCGACCGGTGCGGGGCCCTTCGGCATCTCCCGGTGCCCGGAGGGTCACCGGCGGTTCCCGGTGGACTACTTGGGGACCTCGGCGACCGCGCGCAGGTCGCGGGTGTCGGCGGCGAGCTTGTCCAGGTCCGGCTGGGCGCTCGGGTCGGCCACCGTCATGACCATCACCAGGCCGCTGCTGTCGGCCCAGGCACAGATGCCCATCGTGGTCCCGGCCTCGCCCTCGCCGCCGACGACGGTGGCGCACTCCATCGCGCCGCCCTTGGGGCCGGCGTCCACCACGTGCCGGTTGTCGAGCTTGCGACCGGTGGACGCCATGCCCTGGAACGCCTGGTTCAGTTCCTGCTTCGGCGCCAGGACCTTGCCGTAGCCCCCGAACACGACCAGCTGAGGGTCCGACTGCGCGTTCTGGTAGAGGGCGCCCACCCCGGTGGGGCTCCAGTTGCCGTCGCCCTTGCCGAAGCTGGAGGTGAGCCCCTTCTCCAGGGTGTCGGCGACCTGGGGGTCGTCGCTCTGGCGCAGGTCCTTGAACGTGGCCGGCAGGACGATCTTCTGGGTGCCCGCGCTGCTGGCGACGTCGTAGACGAAGTAGGCGAGCGCGCCGCCGCCCAGCAGCACGAAGGCGCCGACGACGCCGAGCACGGTCCAGAGCGTCTTGCGGGACTTGCGCGGCGGCGGCACCGGCGGGTAGGCGCCGTACCCGGGGTAGGCGCCCGGCTCGCCGACCGGCGGGTAGCCGGGCGGGGGGCTCTGCGGCGGGATGCCGCCGTAGCCCGGCGGGGCCGGCGGGGGCGGCGGTGCGTCGTGTCCCGGCTGCGGCGGGGGGCCGTAGGGGTTCTGCTCGGTCACGCGAGGCCTCTCTGATGGCGATGCCCGGGTGCCGCCCGGCGCGGCCGGCGGCGGCGGGGACGTGGTGGTGACGTGGCGGGGCGGTGCCCCGGTTACTTGGCGACGACCATGGCGTCGCGGATCGCCCGGGTCCTGTCCGCGGCCTGGGCCGGGGTGAGGCCCTGGCCGCCGCCGGTCAGGCTGATCTTGCTGAAGGTGATCCGGCCGGTGGTGGACTTGTCCGCCCACACGCAGACCGTGGGCCCGGCCTTGCCCGCGATGACGCTGGCCACGCCGCAGGCGAGCTTCGCCGAGGAGCTGTGGCCGTCCTGCGCCGGGAAGTCCGTGAGCGGCGTGGACCAGGTCAGCCCGCCGCTGTCCTTCTTCGAGTCGTCGATGATCTGGCCGGGGTCGTTGAGCTCCCCGTAGACGCCGACCACGGAGAGCGTGTCGAGCGCGTCGGAGCCCTTGCTGTAGCTGGCCACCAGCACGTTGAGGTTCTTGCCGAACTTCGCCGCCTCGGGCTTGGCCGGGTCGACGGCCTCCTCCTTGGCCGACTTCTGGGTGTAGCCGTCCGGCAGCGACTGCGGCGCGGAGATCTTGTACTGGCCGCCCTGGTCGTCGCCGAGGAACTTCCACGCGGCGAAACCGCCGCCGCCCAGCACCAGCGCGCCCACGACCAGGCCGACCACCAGGCCGGTCCGGCCTTTCTTCGGCGGCGGCGGCGGGTAGCCCGGCTGGCCCGGCTGGCCGTACGGGGCCTGCGGCGGGTAGCCGTACGGGGGCTGCGGGGCGCCGTACGGCTGCTGCGGGGCGCCGTAGGGCGGCTGGGGAGCGCCGTAGGGCTGGCCGTCCTGCGGCGGGTAGCCGTACTGGGGCGGCTGCTGCGGGGCGCCGTAGGGCGGCGGCGGTTGCGGCGGGCCGTACGGGGGCTGACCCCCGTACGGCTGAGGCTGTCCCTGCGGTTGTCCCTGCGGATACTGCTGGCCCTGGCCGTACATCTGCGTCCGTGCTCCCCCGCCGCACCCGCGGCCTGTCGTCGTGTCGTCCCGGGGTCCGTGCGGACACCGGACGAGTGCCCGGGAACGGTACCGTACGGTGTCCTCCGCCGAGCCGTTCGGGCGGGTCGCGTCCGCGCGGAGAAAGCGGTTCGTAACACGGGCCTGCGGTTACGTAAACTGTGCGTCGTGACCGACACGACGAACCAGCACCCCGTGAGCACCTTTGCCGGGGACGAAGCAGCCACTCTCCCGACGACCTACACCCCCGCGGACGTAGAGGGCGAGCTGTACGAGCGCTGGGTAGAGCGTGGCTACTTCACCGCGGACGCCAAGAGCGACAAGCCCCCGTTCACCATCGTCATCCCCCCGCCGAACGTGACCGGCAGCCTGCACCTGGGCCACGCCTTCGAGCACACGCTGATCGACGCGCTGGTCCGCCGCAAGCGGATGCAGGGCTACGAGGCGCTGTGGCAGCCCGGAATGGACCACGCCGGCATCGCCACCCAGAACGTGGTCGAGCGCGAGCTCGCCAAGGAGGGCAAGTCCCGCCACGACCTGGGCCGGGAGGCCTTCGTCGAGCGCGTCTGGAAGTGGAAGGCGGAGTCCGGCGGCCAGATCTCCGGCCAGATGCGTCGCCTGGGCGACGGCGTGGACTGGTCCCGCGAGCGGTTCACCATGGACGAGGGCCTGTCCCAGGCCGTCCAGACCATCTTCAAGAAGCTCTTCGACGACGAGCTGATCTACCGGGCCGAGCGCATCATCAACTGGTGCCCGCGTTGCCTGACCGCCATCTCGGACATCGAGGTGGAGTACCAGGACGACGACGGCGAGCTGGTCTCGATCCGCTACGGCGAGGGTGACGCCTCGATCGTCGTCGCCACCACCCGCGCCGAGACGATGCTGGGCGACACCGCGGTCGCCGTCCACCCGGACGACGAGCGCTACCGCCACCTGGTCGGCACCGAGATCGAGCTGCCGTTGACCGGCCGTCGGATCCCGGTGGTCGCCGACGCCCACGTCGACCCGGAGTTCGGCACCGGCGCCGTCAAGGTGACGCCCGCGCACGACCCGAACGACTTCGAGATCGGCCAGCGGCACGGCCTGCCCTCGGTCGCCGTCATGGACGAGCACGCGGTCATCACCGTGCACGGCCCGTTCCTCGGCCTGGACCGGCTGGAGGCCCGCTCGGCGATCGTCGCCGCGCTGCGCGCCGACGGCCGGATCGTCGCCGAGAAGCGCCCGTACGTCCACTCGGTCGGCCACTGCTCGCGCTGCAAGACCACCATCGAGCCGCGGCTGTCCATGCAGTGGTGGGTCAAGGTGGGCCCGCTCGCGAAGGCCGCCGGCGACGCGGTCCGCGACGGCAAGGTCAAGATCCACCCGCAGGAGATGGAGAAGCGCTACTTCGACTGGGTCGACAACCTGCACGACTGGTGCATCTCGCGCCAGCTGTGGTGGGGCCACCGCATCCCGGTCTGGTACGGCCCGAACGGCGAGGTCGTGTGCGTCGGTCCGGACGAGCAGCCGCCCACCGGCGAGGGCTGGCACCAGGACAACGACGTCCTGGACACCTGGTTCTCCTCCGGGCTGTGGCCGTTCTCCACGCTCGGCTGGCCGGAGCAGACCGAGAGCCTGGCGAAGTTCTACCCGAACTCCGTCCTGGTCACCGGCTACGACATCCTGTTCTTCTGGGTCGCCCGGATGATGATGTTCGGTCTCTACGCGATGGACGGCACCCCGCCGTTCCACACCATCGCGCTGCACGGCATGGTCCGTGACCAGAACGGCAAGAAGATGTCGAAGTCCTTCGGCAACGTGGTCAACCCGCTGGACTGGATGGACAAGTACGGTTCGGACGCGCTGCGCTTCACGCTGGCGCGCGGTGCCAACCCGGGCGTCGACGTGCCGATCGGCGAGGACTGGGTCCAGGCGGCCCGCAACTTCGCCAACAAGATCTGGAACGCCACCCGCTTCGCGCTGATGAACGGCGCCACCGTCGAGGGCCCGCTGCCCGCGCCGGAGGAGCTGACCGCGACCGACCGCTGGATCCTGTCACGCCTGAACAGCACCGTCGCCGAGGTGGACGCGCTGTACGAGGACTACCAGTTCTCCAAGCTGTCCGAGGCGCTGTACCACTTCGCCTGGGACGAGGTCTTCGACTGGTACGTCGAGCTCTCCAAGACCACCCTGGCCAAGGGCGGCCCGCAGGCCGACGCCGCGCGCCGGGTGCTCGGCGAGGTCCTGGACGTCACGCTGCGGCTGCTGCACCCGATCGTGCCCTTCGTCACCGACACCCTGTGGACCACGCTCACCGGCGCCGAGTCGCTGGTCATCGCCGACTGGCCGACGGACAGCGGCTACCGCGACGCCGAGGCCGAGGCCGAGATCGCCACGCTGCAGCAGGTGGTCACCGAGGTCCGCCGGTTCCGCTCGGACCAGGGCCTCAAGCCGGGCCAGCGCGTCCCGGCGAAGCTGGAGCTGGACGGCACCGTGCTGGCCGTCCACGAGGACGCGATCCGCTCGCTGCTGCGGCTGACCGTCCCCGAGGAGGGCTTCGCGGCCACCGCCTCGCTCCCGGTCGCCGGCGCCACCGTCGCGCTCGACCTCTCCGGCACCATCGACGTCGCGGCGGAGCGCAAGCGCCTCGCCAAGGACCTCGCGGCCGCCGAGAAGGAGAAGGCACAGACCACGGCCAAGCTCGGCAACGAGGCGTTCCTCGCCAAGGCGCCGGACGAGGTGGTCGCCAAGATCCGGGGCCGCCAGGAGGCCGCCGAGGCCGACATCGCCCGGATCACCGCCCAGCTCGCGGCGCTGCCGCAGGGCTGAGCCCGCACCGGTCCGTGAGGGGCCGCACTCCGCGACGCGCGGGGTGCGGCCCCTCCGGCGTTTCCGGGCGGCTCGGCCGGGCGCGGCGGCGGTGTTCTTTTTGCTACGCCTAATAGCCCATCAACATTGCTCCCTTCCGGCGAATATTCATCCTGGACCGGGTGAGGTCCTATTCCTTCCGAATTCATTCCGGTCTTGCCCGCGCGGGTTCGCGGAAGTTTGCAGGTCGGATGTGTACGGTGTGCACGGAGTTTCTGACGGGTGTTTCTGCTGAGCGTTCCTGCTGAGCCGACGGACGGGAGGGCATGGCGTGGTGGTGACCGAGGAATTGGCCGGCGAACTGCCTGCCGAGGCGGTGGAGGAGGCCAAGGCCAGGGCGGCGACCCTGCTGCTGGCGTTCCGTCATGGCAACCAGCTCGCCTTCGACCACGAGCTGGACCTGCTCCTCGCCGAGCGGGCCGAGCGCGAGGTGACCACCCTGCTCGCCTGGATCGCCGCCGAGGCCGTCCGCAAGGCGTACGCGCCCGAGGTCGGCGACCGGGTGCTGCGGGCGATGGCCCGGCGTGCCCCGGCCGACAACGGCGCGGTCGCGGTGGACGAGGAGAGTGCGGACGCCGCCCGGCTGATCGAGGCGGTGGCCGCCGGCGAGGTGGCCGAGGTGCGCGGCCTGGTCGCCTCGACCGCCGACACCACCTTCCTGCTCGGCGGTCTGCTCCAGGGCGTCGCGATGATGCTGCCGCTGCTGCCCGAGGGCGAACTGGCCGAGATCACGGCCGAGTTGCGCCGCCGGCACGGCGGGCCCGCGGCCCACGTCCCGGAGGCCCGGGCCGGGGTCTGAACCCCGGTCCGGGGAGGGGCGTCACGGCATGGCGTGCAGGTGCGCGCCGATGGTGCCCGCGACCGGGTTGCCCGCCTTGGCGTCCCAGTTGGTCGACCAGGTCATCGCCCCGCCGATGCCCGGCCAGGTGGTGTCGGGCTTGTAGCTGCCGCAGTTGGTGCCGGCGGCCAGGCAGTCCAGCGCGTTGTCGACCACGCTCGGGCTGACGTACCCGCCGCCCGCCGCGCTGGTGGAGGCCGGCACCCCGAGCCCCACCTGGTCGGGCCGCAGCCCGCCCTTGAGCTGGATGCAGGCCAGCCCGGTGAGGAAGTCCTCGGTGCCCTGCGAGTAGACGTTGCCGTCGCAGCCGTTCATCGCACCGGAGTTGTAGTACTGCATGTTGACGATGGTGAGGATGTCCTTCACGTTCAGCGCCAGCTTGAAGTACTCCATGCCGGTCGACTGCATGTCGATGGTCTGCGGCGCCATGGTGAGGACGAACCCGCTGCCGCTCTTCGCCGCCAGCGCGTGCAGCGCCTGGCCCAGGTAGACGGCGTTGACGCCGTTCTCCAGGTCGATGTCGATCCCGTCGAAGCCGTAGCCCTGCATCAGCGCCCGGGCGGTGTCGGCGAAGTTGGCCGCCGAGGTCGGGTCGCTCACCGACACCGTGCCGTTCTGCCCGCCGACCGAGAGCACCACCTTCTTGCCGGCCGCCCGCTTGGCCGCGATGTCGGCCTTGAACTGGGCGTCGGTGTAGCCGCCGAGGCGGGAGGAGAGGGCGGGGTCCAGGGTGAAGCCCAGCCCGCCCGGCGTGCTGGTGGCGTCGGCGAAGGAGACCGCGATGATGTCGTAGGCGGCCGGGACGTCGCTGATCCGCTGGACGGTGGCGCCGTTGTCGAAGTTCTGCCAGTAGCCGGTCAGGATGTGCTTGGGCAGGCCGGGCGGCTTGCCGGTCGAGGTGGCGGTCGGGCTGCCGGTGCCGGTGTCCGTGGGGGAGGGGCTGCCGGTGCCGGTGGGGCTCGGGGACGTGGTGGCGGTCGGGCTCTGGGAGGGCTGCGGGCCGCCCGGGCCGATCAGTGAGACGTCGTCGGCGAGGAAGGCGGGCTGCCCGTACCAGCCGTGCAGGTAGACGGTGACGCTGGTGGTGCCCGGGCCGGTGGTGAAGCCGGTGCTCAGCTGGGCCCAGCCGGTGGAGTTCGTCCAGGTGCCGGGGTCGGTGCCGCCGGTGCCGCGGGCACCCAGGTAGACGTACGAGCCCTGGACCCAGGAGCTCAGCGTGTACGTCGAGGAGGGCTGCACGGCGACGGTCTGGGTGCACTCGCCGGTGTCGCCCGAGCCCGGGGTGGACTGCAGGGCGTAGCGGCCGGAGTGCGTGGTCGTGCTCTGGACGGCGCCGTTGCCGCAGGACCAGCCGGACAGGGTGCCGGTCTCGAAGCCACCGTTGGTGATCAGGTCGGGGTCGGCGGCCTGGGCGCCGGTGCCGGTGGCGAGGGCGAGCCCGCTCAGGCCGAGGGCGACGGCGCAGGCCCCGGCGAGCAGGGTGTGGGCGGCGCGTGGGCGCCGGTGTCGGGCAGGTGGCATGACTCCATCTCCTGTGGGGGAGGCCCGGCGGCGCGCCTGGGGTGGGGGTGGAGCGCCGTCCGGGGTGTCGATGGTGCGCGTGCGGGAGCTACCGACAACTCAAGTCCCTGTCGGGGAAGGAGACTTGACTCACAAGGTGGAGTAGACCAATCTGGCTGTCAAGAGGGCGCTAGGCGGCCGACGGCCGTGCCGTGGAGTCGGCTGCTGCGGTGCCGAATGCTCCGGCGTCGGCTGCTCCGGTCTCCGCTGCTCCGGGCTCGGCCGGCTCGGCGACCGCGGCGGTGAGCGCGGCGATCCGCGCCGAGGCCAGGCCGTCGCCGTACGGGCTCGGGGTGGCCGCGAGCCGGGCGAGCCGCTCGGGGGTGTCGGCCAGCCAGGCCCGGGCCAGCTCGCCCAGGTCCTCGTCGGGGCCCACCAGCGCGGCGAAGCCCGCCGCCACCGCCTCCGGACGCTCGGTGGAGCGGCGCACCACCAGCAGCGGGCGGCCGAGTACGGTGCACTCCTCCTGCACGCCGCCGGAGTCGGAGACCAGCAGCGCGGCGTGGCTCGCCAGACCCAGGAAGTCGGCGTACCCGACCGGCCCGGTGACGGCCAGGCGCTCCAGCAGGGCGTCCAGTGCGAAGCGCTCGACGGCGGCCCGGGTGCGCGGGTGCATCGGGAACAGCACCGGGGTGCCCGCCCGGGCGATCCGGTCCAGTTCGGCCAGCACGGCGCCCAGCGCCTCGGCGGTGTCGGTGTTCTCCGGGCGGTGCACGGTGGCCAGCACGTAGCCGTCCGGGCGCAGCCCGTGCGCGGCGAGCAGCGCGGCGCGGTCGGCCGCGGCCGGCAGCTGACGGCGGACCACCTCGACGACGGTGTTGCCGGTGAGCGCGATCCGCTCCTCGGCGAGGGCCTCGGCGCGCAGGTTGGCGACGTTGTCCCCGGTGGCGGCGCAGAGCAGGTCGGAGACGTGGTCGACCATCACCCGGTTGTGCTCCTCGGGCATCGCCCGGTCGAAGCTGCGCAGCCCGGCCTCGACGTGCACCAGCGGGATCTCCCGGGCGTTGGCGGCCAGCGCCCCGGCGAGGGTGGCGTTGGTGTCGCCCTGGACGACGACGGCGGCGGGGCGGTCCTCGGCGAAGGCGGCGTCCAGCTGGCCGAGGGACTGGGCGATCTGGCCGGCCCGGGGGCGCCCGCCGACGCCGGTGAGCAGCTCGGGGCGGGGCAGGTCGAGGTCGCGCAGGAAGCGGCCGGACATCGCCTCGTCCCAGTGCTGGCCGGTGTGCACCAGGCGGGTGGCGTCGCCGAGTTCGTGGATCAGCGGGGCGAGCTTGACCAGTTCGGGGCGGGTGCCCAGGACGACGGCGACGCTGGCGGGGGGAAGGCACATGCTCATGGGGAGGCTCCGAGGGGGTGGGGCAGCTCAGGGCTCGGGCGCGGGGCTCAAGCGCGGGGCTCAGGACTGAGACTCAGGACTCAAGGGCGGTGGGGGAGCCGAGGGCGACCTTCTCGGCGTTGCGCCGGGTCTTGGCCCAGCCGTTGCGGCCGAGCAGCATCCGGACGGCGGCCCGGGTGGCGACCACGAAGAGGTGGTAGGCGTAGAGCCAGATCAGGACGCCCCAGAGCAGTCCGGTGAGCCGGCCGCGGTCGGGGTGGACGAGCCGGCGGTAGGCGAAGCCCCAGAACACCATCGGCAGGGTGGCGACCGCGAAGGCGAGCAGCATCCACGGGCCGAACCTGACGTGGAAGTCGGCGGTCTCGGCGGGGAAGAGCACCAGCCCGGCCGCCGTGATCCCGAGCGAGAGCGGGAACAGCAGGACCAGCAGCACGCAGACGACGGGCTGCAGGAAGGTGTACAGCACCTCGGCCTTGCCGGACCAGGTGTAGAAGGGGGAGCGCAGCACCCGGCCGGTGTAGCGCAGGCACTGCATGTTGCCCTGGGCCCAGCGGGTGCGCTGGGTGAGGAAGCGGCGCAGCGAGATCAGGCCCTCCTGGGAGACCTGGGTCTCGGTGACGTGGGTGAGCCGCCAGCCGGCCAGGCGCAGGTCGAGGCCGGACTCGTAGTCCTCCAGCAGGGCGCGCTCGGGCCAGGGGCGGCCGGCCCGGCCCTCCTCGGCGGTGAGCGAGTCGAGGGCGGTGAGGCGGACGAACTGGCCGTTCCCGCCGAGGCCGACGCTGCCGGTGCGGCGGCGCAGCAGCTGCATGCCGGCGTTGTTGGCCTGGAACTCGACGTCCTGCATCCGGACCAGGGCGCGGGCGAACGCGTTGGCGGTCCGGCCGCGGCCGGGCAGCGGGAGTTCGTCGTCGGCGTTGCGCATCCGCACGCCGATCTGGACGGCGCCGGTGTCGGGGCGGCCGAGCGCCTTGTCGTTGCAGACCTGGGGGAGGGTGCCGGGGTCGAGCCGTCCGTCGGCGTCGACGACGCCGATCACCACGCGGGAGCGGTCGGTGTTCTCGGGCAGCCAGGCGGTGATCTCGCGGTAGGCGGCGTTGAGGGCGGCGCCCTTGCCGATCCGGGCGTGCGGGCGGCGGCGCTGGACGAGGTGGACGCGGTCGTCGTGGGCCGCGGCGGCGAGGACGAGGTCGCGGGTGGCGTCCTCGCTGTCGTCGTCGATCACCCACAGGTGGGCCTCGGGCGCACTGGCGCGCAGGCCGGCCAGGGTCTGGGTGACCACGGCCTCCTCGTCGCGGCAGGGGATCACCAGGTGCCACTGGAAGGCGGCCGGGTCGCCGGGTTCGGCGGGCCGGTTGTGCCGGAAGGCGTGCCGGGAGCCGGCCCAGTACAGGAGGAAGCGTCCGAAGACGAAGGCCATGTAGCCGACGAGCGCCAGTGAGACCAGTCCGGCGAACCAGACGACGGCGTCCTGGCGGAGCACGATCCAGTCGTGCAGAGCGTCGGGCATGGCGTAGTACTCCTCGTGATCAAAGGCGGCGCGGCTCCAGGGGGTGCGAATCGATGCTTCGTCGCGGTTCAAATTCGCCAAAGAGATAGTAAAGGGGGCAAATTGGAAACTCCGACCAAAGTGGTCGTTCTCACCCCGTGAGGACGGCCCGCCAACCCTCCGTAGACTGTGGTCGTGAGCGACAAGGCCGACCCGAACCCGTACACCCTCCGTCCCACCGACGGCGACACCGACGACACCCTGCGCGATGTCGAGGTGGAGCTCTCCAAGCGCTGGCCGGAGAACAAGCTGGAGCCCTCGCTCGACCGGATCGAGGCGCTGATGGACATCCTGGGCCAGCCCCAGCGGTCCTTCCCCTCCATCCACATCACCGGGACCAACGGCAAGACCTCCACCGCCCGGATGATCGAGCAGCTGCTCAACACCTTCGAACTGCGCACGGGCCGCTACACCAGCCCGCACGTGGAGAGCGTCACCGAGCGGATCACCCTGGACGGCGCCCCGATCACCCCCGAGCGCTTCGTCGAGGTCTACCGCGACATCGAGCCGTACGTGCAGATGGTCGACGCGGCGCAGCCGGTGCCGATGTCCTTCTTCGAGGTGCTGACCGGCATGGCCTACGCCGCCTTCGCCGACGCCCCCGTGGACGTCGCCGTGGTCGAGGTCGGCATGGGCGGCTCCTGGGACGCCACCAACGTCATCGACGCCGCCGTCGCCGTGATCACCCCGATCGGGCTGGACCACACCGACAAGCTCGGCGAGACCACCGGCGAGATCGCGGTCGAGAAGTCCGGGATCATCAAGTCCGGTGCCGTCGCCGTCGTCGCCCAGCAGCAGCTGGACGCCGCCCAGAACATCCTGCGGCGCGCCGTCGAGGTCGACGCCACGGTGGCCCGCGAGGGCATGGAGTTCGGCGTGATCCGCCGTGAGCTCGGCGTCGGCGGCCAGCTGGTGACGCTGCGCGGGCTCGGCGGCGAGGAGTACGAGGACGTCTTCATCCCGCTGCACGGCGAGCACCAGGCGCACAACGCGGTGCTGGCGCTGGCCGCGGTCGAGGCCTTCTTCGGCGTCGGCGGCGCCCGCGGCGGGCAGCTCGACGTGGACAAGGTCCGCCAGGCCTTCTCCGGCGTCTCCTCGCCCGGCCGCCTGGAGGTCGTCCGCCGCAGCCCCACGATCATCCTGGACGCCGCGCACAACCCGCACGGCGCCCGCGCCACCGTCGCCGCCCTCGGCGAGTCCTTCGGCTTCACCCGGCTCGTCGGCGTGATCGGCACCTCCGGGGACAAGGACGTGGCCGGCGTGCTGGAGGCCTTCGAGCCGGTCCTCGCCGAGGTCGTCATCACCCAGAACTCCACCCACCGCGCGATGGACGTCGACGAGTTGGCGGCGCTGGCCGTCGACATCTTCGGCGAGGACCGCGTCCAGGTCGAGCCCCGGCTCGACGACGCCATCGCGGCCGCCGTCACCCTCGCCGAGGAGGAGGGCGACCTCGGCGGCGCCGGGGTGCTGGTCACCGGTTCGGTCATCACGGTGGGCGAGGCCCGCCTGCTGCTCGGGAGGAAGTGACATGAGGACCCTCTGCTCCTCGACCCTGATCGGCGAGGCTCTCCTGGCCATGTTCGCCGCGCTGGTCGCGATGCAGCTGTCGAGCGTCTCCACGGCCACGATCTGGATCGTCACCGGGATCGTCATGGCGCTGTGCATCGCGCTCTGCGGCATGATCAACCGCCCTGGTGCGGTGGCCGTCGGCTGGGCGCTGCAGATCGGCCTGATCGCCAGCGGCTTCATCCTGCCGACCATGTTCGGCCTCGGTGTGGTCTTCGCCGGCCTGTGGTGGTGCTCGGTGCACTACGGCCGCAAGGTGGACGAGTTCAAGGCCGCCCGGGCCGCCGCCGAGGCGGCTGCCGTACCGGTCTAGGGCCCGGACCGGCGGGCCGACACGCCGCACACGCAAGGTAATCTCTGCCGTGTCGGCTCCCGCCCGTCGGCCCGACTGCCTTGCCGTACCGAATCCCCAGGAGACGCACCGTGTCCCAGCGCACTCTCGTCCTGCTCAAGCCCGACGCCGTCCAGCGTGGCCTGGCCGGCGAGATCATCAGCCGCATCGAGCGCAAGGCCGGCTGGCGGCTCACCGCCGTCGAGCTGCGCACCTTCGACCGGGCGACGCTGGAGCAGCACTACGCGGAGCACGTCGGCCGCCCGTTCTACGAGCCGCTGCTGGAGTTCATGACCTCCGGTCCGTCGATCGCCCTGATCGTCGAGGGCGAGGAGGTCGTCCGCGGCATCCGGATGCTGGCCGGTGCGACCAACCCGCTGGAGGCCGGGGCCGGCACCATCCGCGGCGACTACGCGACGATCACCCGCGAGAACCTGATCCACGCCTCGGACTCCCCGGAGTCGGCCGAGCGCGAGATCAAGATCTTCTTCCCGGCGCACGCCTGAGTCCAGCCGGGCGACACGCCCGAGGGACCTTGGCACTGCCCCGGTCGGGACCATTGGCCCGGCCGGGGCACTTTTATCGTGAAATAAGCAACCAGAGGTGCCGACACGGCGTCCCAATGCCCGGAGAAGCGAACACGCTCCGGACAATGGACGGTATGCCCCGCATCGACGTCCGTGCCGCGCCGCGTGACTACGATGGACGCGACTCAAGGGCCCGGTAAGGCAGCTCAGCTGGCTCCGCCCGAGCGTGGGCGCGCTCTCGTCCAACCCCCCTATGAACTCCGAGCCCGGGAAGGCAACCACACCCCATGGCGAGCAACCTGTCGTTCATCGGCCGCGACTTGGCGATCGACCTTGGAACTGCCAACACGCTGGTGTACGTCAGGGGCAAGGGGATCGTCCTCAACGAGCCGTCCGTCGTCGCGGTGAACACCAACACCGGCGGCATCCTGGCGGTCGGTGCCGAGGCGAAGAAGATGATCGGCCGGACGCCGGGCAACATCGTCGCCATCCGCCCGCTCAAGGACGGCGTGATCGCCGACTTCGAGATCACCGAGCGGATGCTCCGCTACTTCATCCTCAAGATCCACCGCCGCCGCTACCTCGCCCGCCCCCGGGTCGTGGTCTGCGTGCCCTCCGGCATCACCGGAGTCGAGCGCCGCGCCGTGATCGAGGCCTCCTCGCAGGCCGGCGCCCGCCAGGTGCACATCATCGAGGAGCCGATGGCCGCCGCCATCGGCGCCGGGCTGCCCGTCCACGAGGCCACCGGCAACATGGTCGTCGACATCGGCGGCGGCACCACCGAGGTCGCGGTCATCTCCCTCGGCGGCATCGTCACCGCCCAGTCCATCCGGGTCGCCGGCGACGAGCTGGACAACGCGATCGTCCAGCACATCAAGAAGGAGTACTCGCTGCTCCTCGGCGAGCGCAGCGCCGAGCAGATCAAGATGAGCATCGGCAGCGCCTTCGGCCTGGAGGGCGAGAAGGACGAGCACGCCGAGATCCGCGGCCGCGACCTGGTCAGCGGCCTGCCCAAGACCGTGGTCATCTCCGCCGCCGAGGTCCGCGAGGCCATCGACGAGCCGGTCAACTCGATCATCGACGCCGTGAAGACCACCCTCGACCAGTGCCCGCCCGAGCTGGCCGGCGACGTGATGGACCGCGGCATCGTGCTCACCGGCGGCGGCGCCCTGCTGCGCGGCCTCGACGAGCGGCTGCGCCGCGAGACCGGCATGCCGATCCACATCGCCGAGAACCCGCTCGACTCGGTCGCGCTCGGCTCCGGCAAGTGCGTCGAGGAGTTCGAGGCGCTCCAGCAGGTACTGGACGCCTCCCCGCGCCGTTAGCACCACCGAGACATCCGACACTCAACTGAACGGGCTGGGGGGGCGGGCGCCCCCCCCCCGCGCGGGGCGCCCCCCAGACGAGGACGCGGCCCCCCCCGGTCGCGGGAGGCCTACGCCCGCCGC
>NZ_JBHWIO010000008.1:72458-98532 GCF_042732075.1 Kitasatospora sp. NPDC059812 | reverse complement strand
CCGGGGGCCGTCCCCGACCCCACCCCCTTTCCCACCCCGCGCTCCCGACTCCACACACTCCGCGCGGCGCCCCCCCGCCCCCCCCCGGCCGGCCCCCCGACCAGGTACGAAGGGGCAGTACCAGCACCGTGAGGGACACACGAGAAAGCCGGCTGCTGCTCATCCTGCTGGTGGCCGTCGCCTTCGCACTCGTCACCGTGGACATCAAGGGCGGTGAGAGCTCCCCCCTCGGCGGTGCCCGACACGCCGCCGCCAGCGTCCTCGGCCCGGTCGAGCGCGGCGCCGCCACCGTCGTCGACCCGGTCGCCGACACCGTCCGGGCCTTCCGCGACGCCGCCTCCAACAACGGCCGCACCGACGAGCTCGCCCGCGAGAACACCGAACTGCGGCAGAAGCTCGCCTCCTCCGACATGGCCACCGGGCGCACCAAGCAGCTCGACGACCTGCTGCGCACCGCCGGCGCCGGCGGCTACACCGTCAAGGCCGCCCAGGTCATCGCGATCGGCCCGGCCCAGGGCTTCTCCTGGACCATCACCATCGACGCCGGCAGCGACGACGGCCTCACCCGCGACATGACGGTGATCAACGGTCAGGGCCTGGTCGGCCGGATCACCACCGTCGCCCCGACCACCGCCACCGTGCTGCTCGCCTCCGACCCCGGCTTCTCGGCCGGCACCCGACTGGAGGCCTCCGGCGAGATCGGCTTCGCCTCCGGCGGCGGCACCAGCCCGATGAAGGTCTCGCTGCTCAACGGCAAGGCCCAGGTCAAGGCCGGCGACCGGCTGGTCACCTTCGGCTCGCAGAGCGGCCGCCCGTTCGTGCCCGGCGTGCCGGTCGGCAAGGTCGTCGAGGTCGAGGCCACCCCGGGCCAGCTGACCAAGACCATCCTGGTCGAGCCCTTCGTCCAGTTCACCCGGCTGGACCTGGTCGGCGTGGTGGTCGTGCCGCCGCGCGCCGACCCGCGCGACGCCGTCCTGCCGCCGGCCCCGGCCCAGACCCCGGCCGCGCCCGCCGCCCCGCCCGCCAAGCCCACTGGGGGGAACTGAGCCATGCGCCTCGCCCGCATCCCCGTCTCCGCCGGCCTGATCCTGCTCGGCCTGATCCTCCAGGTCAGCGTCTTCGGACGGCTCCAGCTCCCGGGGGCCACCCCGGACATACTGCTGCTCGTCGTGGTCGGCCTGGCCATGGTCTACGGGCCGTCCGGCGGCTGCGTGGTCGGCTTCTCGGCCGGCCTGCTGGCCGACCTCGCGCCGCCCTCCGACCACGCGATCGGCCGCTACGCGCTGGTGCTCTGCCTGATGGGCTACGCCGCCGGGCTGCTGCGCCCGGACCACGGCCGCCAGCGGTCGGTGTCCAGCGCGCTGATGGTGGTGGCCGCCGCGGCGGTCGCCTCCACCCTGCTGTACGCGATGGTCGGCGCCCTGGTCGGCGACACCGCGGCCCGGCACGTCGGCCTCGGCGGCCTGGTGGTCAGCGCCCTGCTGTACGACGTGCTGCTGGCGCCGTTCGTGGTGCCGCTGGTGATGCTGGTCGGCCGCCGCTTCGGGCGCGACCCGGTGACCGCGGCCACCGATGACGACCAGGGCGGCTCCGGCCTGGGCACGCTGGCCCGCTACCGCACCACGCGCGAGGCCTCGTCCGGCCCGTCCTACAAGAAGCGGCGCATGCCCGGCTTCGTCCGGCGCCCGTAACCGGCCCGGCCCCCGACCTCCCGACTTCCCGCATCCTGGAGCGCACGAGACGTGAGCAACATCCCCGAGACCGGCCGTACCCGGCGGGTGACGATCCGTCTGGTGGTGCTGCAGATCCTGGTCCTGTCGCTGCTCGCCACCCTCGGCGGACGGCTGTGGTACCTGCAGATCCGCAACGCCAGCGTCTACACCGCCAAGGCGACCGGCAACCACATCCGCGAGGTGGTCGAACCGGCCGTCCGCGGCGAGATCCTGGACGCCTCCGGGCGGATCCTGGCCGGCAACGAGGCCCGGCTGGTGGTCTCGGTCAGCCGCACCTCGCTGCTGCAGCAGAAGGACGGCGGCAAGGCGGTGCTCGGCCGGCTGGCCGAGGTGCTGGGGATGCCCGCCAAGGACGTGCAGGAGAAGACCCGGCTCTGCGACGCCAAGACCCCGCAGCCCTGCTGGAACGGCTCGCCCTACCAGCCGATCCCGGTCACCAAGGAGGCGACCACCCAGCAGGCGATGCAGATAATGGAGCGCCGCGAGGACTTCCCCGGGGTCACCGCGCAGCCCACCGCCGTGCGCCGCTACACCGGCGCCGAGGGCGCCAACATGGCGCAGGTGCTCGGCTACCTCTCGCCGGTCACCGACGAGGAGGTCAGCAAGACCGCCTCCAAGGCCGGCCTGGACCGCTACCTGCCGGCCGACCAGATCGGCCGGGCCGGCCTGGAGTCGGTGTACGACCGCGACCTGCGCGGCACCGCCGGCATCACCCAGCTGGAGGTGGACAACCTCGGCCGGGTGATCGGCACCGCCGGCACCGCCGCCCCGCAGACCGGCAACAACCTGGTCACCAGCATCGACGCCCGGGTGCAGAAGGTGGTCGAGGACAACCTGGCGCAGGCCATGGCCGACGCCCGGAAGACCTTCGACAAGGTCACCAACCGCAACTACGAGGCCGACTCCGGCGCCGCCGTGGTGATGGACGTCCACACCGGCCGGATCGTCGCGATGTCCAGTGCGCCGACCTACGACCCCAACCTCTGGGTGGGCGGCATCACCGGCAAGGACTACCAGTCGCTGACCAGCAAGGACTCCAACTTCCCGCTGCTGAACCGGGCCATACAGGGTCAGTCCGCCCCCGGCTCGACCTTCAAGGTCGTCTCCACCACCGCCGCCGTCGAGGCCGGCTACTCGCTGGACGGGACGTACGCGTGCCCGAAGAGCATGACCATCGGCGGCCGCGAGTTCAAGAACTTCGAGAGCGAGAACTTCGGCTCCATCTCCCTGGAGAAGGCGCTGGAGGTCTCCTGCGACACCGTCTTCTACGGCCTGGCGTACGACCAGTGGATGAAGGACGGCGGCATCAAGCCGAAGAAGGAGCCGGGCGACTGGTTCTTCAAGACCGCCCACCAGTTCGGCCTCGGCGCCAAGACCGGCATCGACCTGCCCAGCGAGGTCACCGGCCGGGTGCCGGACCGGCAGTGGAAGCAGTCCTTCTACGACAACAACAAGGACGCCTGGTGCGCGCAGGCGCAGAAGGGCGGCACCAGCTTCTCCGACCAGATTGCCAAGGAGAACTGCGTCGACGGCTACCAGATGCGCGCCGGTGACGCCGTCAACTTCGCGATCGGCCAGGGCGACACGCTCGTCACCCCGGTCCAGATGGCCCGGATCTACTCGGCCCTGGCCAACGGCGGCACCTTCTACCGGCCGACCATCGCCAAGGCGGTGATAAGCCCGAGCGGGGACCTCGTCCGCGAGATCGCCCCGCACGAGGACGGCAAGTTCCCCGGCTCCCAGAAGCTGCTGAGCTACATCGACCAGGCCACCGCGGGCGTCATCACCGGCGGTACCGCCGCCTGGAAGTTCTCCGGCGCCGGCTGGCCGCAGAACAAGATCGAGCTGCACGCCAAGACCGGCACCGCCGAGGTCGAGGGCAAGCAGACCACCTCCTGGCTGACCACGTACAGCAAGGACTACGCGGTCGTCATGACGATAAGCCAGGGCGGCACCGGCTCCGGCGGCTCCGGCGACGCGGTTCGCCGGATCTACCAGGCGCTGTACGGCGTCGACGACAAGGGCAACATCGACAACGGCAAGGCGCTGCTGCCCGCGCCGCAGGCCGAACTGCCGAAGTTCAACCCGGACGGCACCGCGATCATCAAGCCGGCGGCCTACACCGTCGACACCGCCAACACCGCCAACGCCGCCAACACCGCCAACACCATCGACACCGTCGGCCCGGTGCAGGCCGTCGCGGGCCCGGGCCTCCTGGCGTCGCCGGACCAGGCGCAGGGTCTGCCCGGCCCGGCGCCGGCCTTCCTGGAACAGGTGCCGGGCGAACCCGCCCCGGCCTCGGCCTTCCTGGACCCGGCGCAGCCGAACGACCGGCCCGCCCCGGGCACCGCGGCCGACGCCGCACTCGAACCGAACCGCGGCCCGGGAAGGGGGCGGGCATGACCTCCTACGGCTCCTACCGGCAACTGCGGCTGAGCCCGCAACGCAGCGGGGTCTCCAAGGCCCTGGCCAAGGACTCCCCGCTGTGGCGGCTGGACTGGATACTGCTGCTCGCCGCGCTGGCCCTGTCGCTCGGCAGCTCCCTGCTGGTCTGGTCGGCCACCCGCGGCCGGGACTCGCTCACCCACGGCGACCCGCAGTACTTCCTGTACCGGCACCTGACCAACCTGGTCGTCGGGCTGGTGCTGTGCTCGGTGGTGATAGGGATAGGGAGCCGGCGCTTCCGCACCCTCGTGCCGTTCCTGTACATCGGCGTGATCCTGATGCTGCTCGCCACGCTCAGCCCGCTGGGCTCGACCATCAACGGCGCGCACTCCTGGATCCAGCTGGGCGGCGGCTTCTCCATCCAGCCCGCCGAGTTCGCGAAGCTCGGGATCGTGCTGGCGATGGCGGTCGTGCTGTCCGACCAGGTGGACGCGGGGGAGCGGGAGTACCCCTCGCACCGGGCGGTGTTCCGCGGCCTGGTCTGGGCCTTCCTGCCGATGTGCGTCGTGCTGCTGATGCCGGACGCCGGCTCGGTGATGGTGATGGCCGCGATCGTGCTGGGCATCCTGCTCGGCTCGGGGGCGGCCAACCGCTGGGTGCTCGGGCTGCTGGTGGCGGGCACCGGCGGGTGCGTGGCGATCTGGAAGCTCGGGGTGCTGAGCAAGTACCAGATCGACCGCTTCGCGGCCTTCGCCAACCCGCAGCTGGACCCCTCCGGCGTCGGCTACAACACCGCGCAGGCCCGGATCGCGATCGGTTCGGGCGGGCTGACCGGCAAGGGGCTGTTCCACGGGACGCAGACCACCGGGCAGTTCGTGCCGGAGCAGCAGACCGACTTCGTGTTCACGGTGGCCGGTGAGGAACTGGGCTTCGTCGGGGCGCTGGCGATCATCCTGCTGGTCGGCGTGGTGCTGTGGCGGGCCTGCCGGATCGCCCGGCAGGCGACCGACCTGTACGGGACGATCGTGGCCGCGGGGATCATCGCCTGGTTCTCCTTCCAGGCCTTCGAGAACATCGGGATGTGCCTGGGCATCATGCCGGTGGCGGGCATCCCGCTGCCGTTCGTCTCCTACGGGGGGTCGTCGATGTTCGCGGTCTGGATCGCGATCGGGCTGCTCCAGGCGGTCCGCAGCCAGCGGCCGATAGCGGCCTGAGCGGACTGTCCGTCCACGCGTTCGTCGGTCGAGGGCCGGCCCGGGAATTTCTCGGGTCGGCCCTTGGTGTTTTTCAACTGGGCGCTGTGGGTGGGTAGTTGTTGCCCGGTTGCGGCGGGCTGTGGCCCCGGTCAGAGCAGGCAGTCGGCGGCGGTGAGCGCCGCGCGGACCTGGTGGGCCAGCTGCTCCTGGACCGGCACCCAGCGGGCACCGAAGCGGTGGTGCAGCTGACCCAGGCTCTCGGTGACGATGTCGCGGGCCCGGCCCCGGGCCGCCGCCACGGTCGGACCGCCGCTGTCCGCCAGCAGCCGCAGCACCGTCGACGCCACCCGCAGCGGGATCCGGGCCGCGACGATCCCGGCGGTGGTCACCCGGGACACCGTGAGCGGCTCGGCGCACCAGCGGGCCAGCCACTCCTGGGCCACCGACGGGCAGAACTCCAGGGTGAACCCGGCCGCGCGCACCAGTGCGCCGTGCGCCGCCCGGGTGTGCGCGGGCACGTGGGCCAGCAGCCCGGAGAGCTCCTCGGCGCGCTCGCGCAGCGTCCGGGCCGCGGCGCCGACCGCCCGGTCCGCCGCCGGGTGCGGACGGCCGTCGCCGACCGCGTCCACGGCCCACATCGGCACCTCCAGCACGGCCGTCACCCCGCCGTGGCGGCCGGCGTACGACCAGGTGGACAGCTCCGGCTCGTCCGGCAGCGCCCGTGACCGGCCGGCGCCGTCCGCCGAGGGCATCAGATAGGTGCCGGGGAAGGGGCTGGCCCAGCCGACCGCGTCGAAGGGGTCGACGTCCAGCGGGATGCCGGCCCGGCGCACCGAGGAGGCGAAGAGTTCGGGTAGCCCGGGCACCGGAGCGGTCAGCTGGATGAAGGCGCCGCCGAAGTCCACCCCGTGCATCGAGCACTGCAGGAACGGGCGCAGCTCGTCGATCAGGCCGGTCAGCGCCAGGCTCTCCGGCATCGGGGGCCGGCCCGCGTCGGCGGCCGGCAGCAGTTCGGGCTGCTCCTCGAACGAGGGGCGGAAGAAGTGCTCGTAGTGCCGGCGCATGGTGAGCGGCCCGTCCAGCCAGCCCGCGTTGAGCGCGGCGCCGTCCGGGTCCAGGCAGAGCAGCAGATGCCAGGACAGGCCGGGCCGGGTGGGGCGCGCCAGCAGCACCTCGGCCAGCCGCAGGGCGCCGGCCGTGCCGATCGGCTCGTTGGGGTGCGGGCCGCCGACGACCAGCACCGCGCGCGGGCCCCGGTCGACGGACAGCAGCAGCAGCGGGCGCCCGGCCCGCGAGCGGCCCACCTCGCGCAGCCGGCACCGCTCCGGGTGGCGCAGCGCGAGCCGCCGGGCCGCGGCCTCGGCCTGGGTCGGCGCGGGGTAGCGGGCCGCCCGGCTGCCGAGGGGCCGGGGCGGGCGGACCCGCCGGTCGGTGTCGGTCATGGCTCTCCTAGGGCGTGTCCCCTGGGGTGTGTTCGCGCGGCCGCCCGGCTCGTCGGGCCGTCGGGCCGCCGGGGCGCGCGGGGGCGCCGACGGACGCGGCCTGCGGGGCCGGGGGCGGGGCCCTGCGCGCCGGGGACGGGTCGCCGGGGGGAGTCGGCGAGGGGGTCGAGCGTACGGCCCAACTCCCTTGTCCGGAAGGGGTGCAGAGGTCTCTGGCGGGGCCCTGTCAGTACCGCATGGGTGGTCCGGGCATGTCAACGGCGGACGGCGCCGGGCGGCGGGCGCGCACTGCGCGTGCCGGGGCGGGCCGGACCGGGGCGGCCGCGCCGGAGCGCGGGCGGGTGCCCGGCCCGGGCGGGGGGTGAGCCCGGGGGTGAGCCAGCGGGCCTTTCCCCGGATTGGGCTACCCTTGAGGGTCACCCCTCCCCGCCGTCGCCTGCCGATGCGCGCGGCACCGAATCACGTCGTAAGGGTTCCTAGTACATGACTGTCGAATCGGTCTTCCCACGCCTGGAGGCCCTCCTCCCGCACGTCCAGAAGCCGATCCAGTACGTCGGCGGCGAGCTCAACTCGACCGTCAAGGACTGGGACGCCTGCGACGTCCACTGGGCGCTGATGTACCCCGACGCCTACGAGGTCGGCCTGCCCAACCAGGGCGTCATGATCCTCTACGAGGTGCTCAACGAGCGCGAGGGCGTGCTCGCCGAGCGCACCTACAGCGTCTGGCCGGACCTCGAAGCGCTGATGCGCGAGCACGACGTCCCGCAGTTCACCGTGGACGCGCACCGCCCGGTGAAGGCCTTCGACGTGTTCGGCCTGTCGTTCTCCACCGAGCTCGGCTACACCAACATGCTGACCGCGCTCGACCTGGCCGGCATCCCGCTGGAGGCCAAGGACCGCACCGACGAGGACCCGATCGTCCTGGCCGGCGGCCACGCCGCGTTCAACCCCGAGCCGATCGCGGACTTCATCGACTGCGCGGTGGTCGGCGACGGCGAGCAGGCCGTGCTCGACATCACCGAGCTCGTCCGCGGCTGGAAGGCCGAGGGCCGCCCGGGCGGACGCGACGAGCTGCTGCTGCGCCTCGCCCGTACCGGCGGGGTGTACGTGCCGAAGTTCTACGACGTGGAGTACCTGGCCGACGGCCGGATCGGCCGCGTCGTGCCGAACGCCCCGGGCGTGCCGTGGCGGGTGTCCAAGCACACCGTGATGGACCTCGACGAGTGGCCCTACCCGAAGCAGCCGCTCGTCCCGCTCGCGGAGACCGTGCACGAGCGGATGTCCGTGGAGATCTTCCGCGGCTGCACCCGCGGCTGCCGCTTCTGCCAGGCCGGCATGATCACGCGCCCCGTGCGGGAGCGAAGCATCACCGGCATCGGCGAGATGGTGGAGCGCGGGCTGAAGGCGACCGGGTTCGAGGAGGTGGGCCTGCTGTCGCTGTCCAGCGCCGACCACACCGAGATCGGGGACATCGCCAAGGGCCTGGCCGACCGCTACAGCGACGACAAGATCGGCCTGTCGCTGCCGTCCACCCGCGTCGACGCCTTCAACATCGACCTCGCCAACGAGCTGTCCCGCAACGGCCGTCGCTCGGGCCTCACCTTCGCCCCCGAGGGCGGCAGCGAGCGCATGCGCAAGGTGATCAACAAGATGGTGTCGGAGGAGGACCTGATCCGCACCGTCGCCACCGCCTACGGCAACGGCTGGCGCCAGGTGAAGCTGTACTTCATGTGCGGCCTGCCCACCGAGACCGACGAGGACGTGCTCCAGATCGGCGCGATGGCGAAGAACGTCATCCAGAAGGGCCGCGAGGTCACCGGCCAGAACGACATCCGCTGCACCGTCTCCATCGGCGGGTTCGTGCCCAAGCCGCACACCCCGTTCCAGTGGGCCCCGCAGCTGTCCGCCGAGGCCACCGACGCCCGGCTGGCCAAGCTGCGCGACTCGATCCGCGGCGACCGCAAGTACGGCAAGAACATCGGCTACCGCTACCACGACGGCAAGCCCGGCATCGTCGAGGGCCTGCTGTCCCGCGGCGACCGCCGCATCGGCGCCGTCATCCGCGCCGTCTACGAGGACGGCGGCCGCTTCGACGGCTGGCGCGAGCACTTCTCCTACGACCGCTGGATGGCCTCCGCCGAGAAGGGCCTGGCCGGCACCGGCGTCGACGTCGACTGGTACACCACCCGCGAGCGCACCTACGAGGAGGTGCTGCCCTGGGACCACCTGGACAGCGGCCTCGACAAGGACTGGCTCTGGGAGGACTGGCAGGACGCCCTGGAGGAGGTCGAGGTCGACGACTGCCGTTGGACCCCGTGCTTCGATTGCGGCGTGTGCCCGCAGATGGACCTCAAGATCCAGATCGGTCCCACCGGGAAGAAGCTGCTGCCGCTGGCCGTGGTCAACGGGGCTGCCCCGCAGGGCTAGTTGATGGTGCGGGTGGTACGGATGGCGCGGATCGGGCGGGTCCGGGCCGCGTGACGTGCTCGAAGTGACGGATGGAGCCCTCCCCGGGAATCGGGGAGGGCTCCATGCGTTCGCCGAGCGGACGGCGGCCGGGGACGTCGGGGGGCGGCTGACCAGGGGCGGGACGAGGGGGGTGGCGGGGCGCGTACCCTTTGAGGTGACAGAGTCCGGACAGCGGCGGCAGCCGTCGCGCCGGACGGGGACAACTGACTAAGGACTGAGCGACCCTGGCACGCCGTACGCCCGACGGTCCTCCGCCCGCGCCGACGGTGCAGCGGATCCGTCTCCGCTACACCAAGCGCGGCCGGCTCCGCTTCACCAGCCACCGCGACTTCCAGCGCGCTTTCGAGCGCGCCCTGCGCCGGTCCTCCGTGCCGATGGCCTATTCGGCCGGCTTCACCCCGCACCCGAAGGTGTCCTACGCCAACGCGGCCCCGACCGGGGTGGCGAGCGAGGCGGAGTACCTGGAGATCGGCCTGGCCGCCCTCCGTGACCCGGAGGAACTGCGGGCACAGCTGGACGAGTCGCTGCCGACCGGACTGGACGTGATCGACGCGGTCGAGGTCCGGACGCCGAACTTCGTGGAGCGCCTGGAGGCCTCCGAGTGGCTGGTCCGGCTGGACGGCGTCGAGCCGCAGGAGGCCGCCCGCGCGGTCGCGGTGTTCCTCGCCGCCGAGCGGGTCGAGGTCGAACGCGTGACCAAGAACGGCGTGCGGGTCTTCGACGCGCGCGGTCCGGTGGCGGCGCTCGAGATCGCCGCGCCGCAGGTCGTCGACGGTGCGGACACGGCGGCCGAAGCGGACCGCGATGTTCGGACCGGCCGTCCCTGTGCGATACTGCGCCTGGTAGTACGACACGCCACACCAGCCGTACGACCCGACGACGTATTGTCCGGTCTCCGTGTGACGGCCGACCTGGCGCCGCCGGTCCCCGCAGAGGTGACCAGGCTGGCGCAGGGGCCGCTCGACGAGGAGTCCGGCACGGTGACCGACCCGCTGGCGCTCGACCGCGCCGCGGCCCCGGCCGGCTGACAGCCGCCGGGGTGCGCGGGGCCGCGTCCGCCTGACGGGCGGAGGCCGGGTCCAGTGCCTCACTGGGCCCGACGGTCCTCCAGGTTCCCGCGGCTCCCCAGGGGAGCGAGCGTCGTCGCAGCACAGGCCGGCCACCTGAGGCCCGCCGACCAGGACGGTCGGTGGGCCCGGGAACCCCGTCCGGGAGCCACCCGGGGTTGGGGAACGGCGCAGCTTGGGAAAACCTCAGAAGACTGGTCAGACCAGAAGACTTTCGACACCCCGCCGTGCGGCGGGGCGCCGAGCGAGACTACGAGCCCCTGTGCGGCCTCGCGTCCGCGCGGCGGCACCGTGAAAGGGTCCGGCCCGAGCATCCTCGCGATGCCGGCCGGCCACGGGTGCCGTGCCGTGCCCGGATGTGGAGCCCGGGGGCCTGACGGGAGATCCACCCGCATGCTCGATAACACCGATCCGCAGCAGAACGCGGCGACGGAACAGAACGAGACCGCCCCGACCGGCGGCGAAGGCACCTCCGCGGCGCCGCCGCGCCGCCGTCGCCGTGCGGTGTCCCGCCCGGCGGGCACCCCGCAGGGTGCGGCCGCCGAGACGGCCGAGACGGTCGTCCAGGCCGAGGCGCCCGCCGCCGAGGCGCAGGCCGCACCGGCCGCCGAGCCGGTGGCCGAGAAGCCGGTCCGGGCCCGCCGGACCCGCAAGCGCGCCGAGGCTCCGGCCGGGACGCCGGAGACGACCCCGGTCGTGGTCACCGAGCCGGCCGCCGCCGAGGCGCCCGCCGTCGAGAAGACGACGAAGACGAGCGCGAAGGCGGCCGCGAAGCCGGTCGAGAAGGCCGCTGAGCCGGCCGCCGAGCCGGTGGCCGAGAAGCCGGTCCGGGCCCGCCGCACCCGCAAGCGCGCCGAGGCGCCCGCCGGGGCGCCCGCCGCCGCCGAGACCCCGGCCGAGGAGCCCGCTGCCGCCGCCCCGGTGGCCGAGGCCCCCGCCGCCGAGCCGGCTGCCGAGGAGGCCCCCGCCGCTCCGGCCCGCCGGGCCCGTCGCCGCCGCGTGGTCGAGGCCGCGCCGGTCGTCGAGACCCCGGTCGAGGAGCCCGCCGCCGCGGAGGAGCCCGTCGAGGAGGAGCCGGTCGAGGAGGCCGTGGCCGTCCAGCCCGCGCCGGCCGCCGAGCCGACCCACCGGGTGCGCCGCCGTGCGGTCCGCCCGTCCACCGCGATCTTCCAGGCTCCGGTGTTCCAGGAGCCCGCCGCCGCCCCGGCCGCCACCCCGGCTCCCGCCGTGCAGCCGCAGGCGCAGCAGCAGCCCGCCGCTGCCGCCCCGGCGCCGGTCGAGGCCCCGGCCGCCGCGCAGCGCGAGGAGGACGAGTTCGAGTACAGCGGCGTCGGCCGCCGCCGCCGGGTGCGCACCTCGGTGCGGGTGCAGCCGCCGAGCCGTTCGAAGGCCGCCGAGCGGAAGGCCGCCGAGCGGGCCGAGCGGGCGGAGAAGGCCGAGAAGGCCAAGGCCGTCGAGAGGGCGAAGGCCGCCGAGAAGGCGAAGCCGGTCGAGCGGGTCGTCGAGGTGCCGGTCGAGACGCCCGTCGTCGAGGCCCCCGTCGCCGGTCCGGAGCCCGAGGGCGAGTGGGAGGACGACCGTCCGTCGCGCCGTCGCCGTCGGGGCGGCCGCCGTCGTCGCCGTGGCGAGGCCGAGGAGTTCGAGGCCGAGGCCGTCGAGACCGGGCAGTCCGTCGTCGAGGAGCCGGCCGCGGACGTCGAGGAGGACGTCGAGGACGACGACGACCTGGCCGCCGGCCTGTCCTCGTCCCGCCGTCGTCGCCGTCGTCGCCGCCGCAGCGGTGAGGCCGGTGCCGTCGAGACCGCCGAGACCACCGAGGACGGGGTCCGCACGGTGGTGAAGGTGCGCGAGCCGCGCCGCCGTTCCACCGAGCCGTCCTTCGACCCGGACGAGGTGCAGTCAATCAAGGGCTCGACCCGTCTGGAGGCGAAGAAGCAGCGTCGCCGCGAGGGCCGCGAGCTGGGCCGCCGCCGGGTGCCGATCATCACCGAGGCCGAGTTCCTGGCCCGCCGCGAGTCGGTCGAGCGCGTCATGGTGGTGCGCCAGAACGGCCAGCGGACCCAGATCGGCGTCCTCGAGGACGGCGTGCTGGTCGAGCACTACGTCAACAAGGAGCAGGCCACCTCGTACGTCGGCAACGTCTACCTGGGCAAGGTCCAGAACGTGCTGCCGTCGATGGAGGCCGCCTTCGTCGACATCGGCAAGGGCCGCAACGCCGTGCTGTACGCCGGCGAGGTCAACTTCGGTGCGCTGGGCCACGGTGGCCCGCGCCGGATCGAGTCGGTGCTGAAGTCCGGCCAGTCCGTGCTGGTGCAGGTCTCCAAGGACCCGATCGGCCACAAGGGCGCCCGCCTGACCAGCCAGATCTCGCTGCCCGGCCGCTACCTGGTCTACGTGCCCGAGGGCTCGATGACCGGCATCTCGCGCAAGCTCCCCGAGAACGAGCGCGCCCGCCTGAAGCAGATCCTCAAGAAGATCGTCCCGGACGACGCGGGCGTCATCGTGCGCACCGCCGCCGAGGGCGCCTCCGAGGAGGAGCTGACCCGCGACGTCCAGCGGCTGCAGCAGCAGTGGGAGGACATCCAGAAGAAGGCCGCGACCGGCAACGCCCCCGCGCTGCTGTACGGCGAGCCGGACATGACCGTCCGGGTCGTCCGCGACATCTTCAACGAGGACTTCACCAAGGTCATCGTCTCCGGCGACGAGGCGTGGAGCACCATCCACGACTACGTCTCCAACGTGGCCCCGGACCTCGCCGGGCGGCTCCAGCGGTGGACCTCCGAGGTGGACGTGTTCGCCACCTACCGGATCGACGAGCAGCTGATGAAGGCGCTGGACCGCAAGGTCTGGCTGCCCAGCGGCGGTTCGCTGGTGATCGACCGCACCGAGGCGATGGTCGTCATCGACGTCAACACCGGGAAGTTCGTCGGCCAGGGCGGCAACCTGGAGGAGACGGTCACCCGTAACAACATCGAGGCGGCCGAGGAGATCGTGCGCCAGCTGCGGCTGCGCGACCTCGGCGGCATCATCGTGATCGACTTCATCGACATGGTGCTGGAGTCCAACCGGGACCTGGTGCTGCGCCGCCTGCTGGAGTGCCTGGGCCGGGACCGGACCAAGCACCAGGTGGCCGAGGTCACCTCGCTGGGCCTGGTCCAGATGACCCGCAAGCGGGTCGGCCAGGGCCTGCTGGAGTCCTTCTCCGAGCCGTGCGTGCACTGCAACGGCCGCGGCGTGATCGTTCACATGGAGCAGCCGAGCGCCCACGTCCACACCCCGGCCGTGTCGGCCGAGGCGGCCGCGGGCAGCAGCAAGCGCCGTCGTCGGGGCAAGGGCGGGGCGGCCGCCGAGGAGCCGCAGGCCGTCGAGGCCGCGGTGGCCGAGGTGGTCGTCGAGGGCGAGCCGGTGCGCGAGGAGATCGAGGGCCAGCTGGCCCTGGAGGTCCCGGGCGTCGAGGCGGAGGCCGTCGAGGAGGCCCCGGCCGTCCAGCCGGACCTGGTCGAGATCCCCGCCGCCGCCGCGGCGGCTCCGGCCGGCCGCACCCGCCGCCGCGCGGTCCGCAAGGCGACGGCTCCGGCCGGGGCGCCGGGCGAGGCCGAGATCGTGGTGCTCCAGGCGCGGGCCGACGCGGCGCTGGAGGCGGCCCTGGAGGCTGCCACCCCGGCCGCCCCGGCCGTGGTGACCCCCGAGGCCGTCGAGGCCGTGGAGGCCGTCGTCGAGGCGCCCGCGGAGGAGGCCCCGGCCGTCGAGACCGTGGAGGCCGTCGTCGAGGCCCCGGCAAAGGAGGCCCCGGCCGCCGAGGCCGAGGCCGAGGCCGAGGAGCCGTCCGCGGAGGAGGCTCCGGCGCCCAAGAAGCGGGCCGCCCGCAAGACCGCCGCGAAGAAGACCGCCGCCAAGAAGACGACCACGGCGGCCAAGAAGACCACCGCCCGCAAGACCGCGACCAAGCGGACGAGCGCGGCGGCCAAGAAGGCGGCGGCCGCCGAAGGTGATACGGCGGCCGAGTAGTGCCCACGCGCCCGGGGCGGGAGCCTTCCCGCCCCGGGCCGTACGGGCCGGTTTGCCCCCCGGGCGGCCGGTCCGTATTCTTGACCCTCGGCGTGTCTACGCCACACGCTCCCGAGCACATCACCTTCCCGAAGCGCCGCGTTCGCGCGGCAGCGGGCGGGGAGAGGCCCCTGTGTCCGTACCCAGGCGGCTGGCGTCGGGAGTTCCGACCGAGTAAGGAAAGCAGGTACCGCATGTACGCGATCGTTCGCGCAGGCGGCCGCCAGCACAAGGTCGCCGTCGGCGACGTGCTGGAGATCGACCGTATCGAGGCCAAGCCGGGTGACTCGGTCGAGCTCTCGACCATCCTGATCGTCGACGGCGAAGCCGTCACGTCCGACCCGTGGGTCCTGGCCGGTGTGAAGACCCACGCCGAGGTCGTCGACCAGACCAAGGGTGACAAGATCATCATCCTGCGCTACAAGAACAAGACCGGCTACCGCCGTCGCCAGGGTCACCGTCAGAAGCACACCGCGGTGCGCATCACCAGCATCGACTCGGTCAGCAAGTAAGGGGATAGCGAGATATGGCACACAAGAAGGGCGCAAGCTCTACCCGTAACGGCCGTGACTCGAACGCCCAGCGCCTCGGCGTGAAGCGCTTCGGCGGCCAGGTCGTCTCCGCCGGCGAGATCCTCGTGCGCCAGCGCGGCACCCACTTCCACCCGGGTGCGGGCGTCGGTCGCGGTGGCGACGACACCCTGTTCGCGCTGACCGCCGGTGCCGTGCAGTTCGGCACCCGCCGCGGCCGCAAGGTCGTCAACATCGTGGCCGTCGAGGCCTGAGTCACACCAGACTCACAGTGAAGGGTGGGCCGGAATGTTCCGGTCCACCCTTCATGCTTTACGCAGGTAGCAGCAGACTTTCGCACACTGGAGGCACACCATGACCACCTTCGTGGACCGCGTCGAACTTCACGTCGCCGCGGGTAACGGGGGCCACGGCTGCGCCTCCGTGCACCGGGAGAAGTTCAAGCCGCTCGGCGGCCCCGACGGCGGCAACGGCGGCGAGGGCGGCAGCGTCATCCTCACCGTCGACGCGCAGGTCACCACCCTGCTGGAGTACCACCACTCGCCCAAGCGCAAGGCCACCAACGGCAAGCCCGGCGCGGGCGGCCACCGCACCGGCGCGGACGGCGGCGACCTCGTCCTGCTGGTGCCGGACGGCACCGTGGTGCTGGACCGCAACGGCGAGGTGCTGGCCGACCTGGTCGGGCACGGCACCAGCTTCGTCGCCGCCCAGGGCGGCCGCGGCGGCCTCGGCAACTCCGCGCTGTCCTCGGCCCGACGCAAGGCGCCCGGTTTCGCGCTGCTCGGCGAGCCCGGCGAGGCCCGCGACATCGTGATGGAGCTCAAGTCCGTCGCCGACGTGGCCCTGGTGGGCTACCCGAGCGCCGGCAAGTCCTCGCTGATCTCGGTGCTCTCGGCGGCCAAGCCGAAGATCGCGGACTACCCGTTCACCACCCTGATCCCCAACCTCGGCGTGGTCACCGCCGGCGACACCGTGTACACCATCGCCGACGTGCCCGGCCTGATCCCCGGCGCCAGCCAGGGCCGCGGCCTGGGCCTGGAGTTCCTGCGGCACGTCGAGCGCTGCTCGGTGCTGGTGCACGTGCTGGACTGCGCCACCCTGGAGCCCGGCCGCGACCCGCTGACCGACCTGGAGACCATCGAGGCCGAACTGGCCGAGTACGGCGGTCTGGAGGAGCGCCCGCGCCTGGTCGCGCTCAACAAGGTGGACGTGCCGGACGGCCAGGACATCGCCGACCTCACCCGGGAGTCCCTGGAGGAGCGCGGCTACCAGGTGTTCGAGGTCTCCGCCGCCTCCCGCAAGGGCCTGCGCGAGCTGAACTTCGCGCTGGCGCAGATCGTCGCCGAGGCCCGCGCCGCCAAGCCGGTCGAGGAGTCGACCCGGATCGTGCTGCGGCCCAAGGCCGTGGACGACGAGGGCTTCACCATCACCGAGGAGGACGGCGCCTACCGCATCCGCGGCACCAAGCCGGAGCGCTGGGTCCGCCAGACCGACTTCTCCAACGACGAGGCCGTCGGCTACCTCGCCGACCGGCTGGCCCGCCTCGGCGTCGAGGACAAGCTGTGGAAGGTCGGGGCGCACGAGGGCGACACCGTCATCATCGGCCCGGACGAGAACGCCGTCGTCTTCGACTGGGAGCCGACCATGGCCGCCGGCGCCGAGATGCTCGGCCGCCGCGGTGAGGACCACCGCCTGGAGAGCCCGCGCCCGGCGGTCGACCGCCGCCGCGAGAAGCAGAAGGGCCGGGACGCGGCCGAGGCCGAGTTCCTCGCCTTCGAGGCGCTCTCCAGCACCCGCCCGGCCGCCATCGACGAGGGCGACGACGAGGAGTGACCCGGCTGGCCGGGACGCGTCCTGAGCCGGCCTGGGCGAACGGCCCCCACCACCCTCCGGGGCGGTGGGGGCCGTCCGTGTGTCCGGCCCCCGTCCGGAACTGACGGAGCGTCACTTCGCCCGGGAGGCCCGGGGCTTCAGCGGGTCGGCCGGGCCGTGCCGGCCGTCCGGACCGGCGGCCCGGCCGTGGCGGCGCCGGTCCAGCCGGTGAAACACCCTGCGGGCGACCTGCGCGGATCGCGTAGATTTCGGGGGTGACGGCCGGGCCCGGCCCGCCGCACCCGCACCACACCGGAAGGGCGTACAGCGAGATGAGCGAGGACTCACTGCGCGAGGAGGTGCTGACCGCCCGGCGGATCGTCGTCAAGGTCGGCTCCTCCTCCCTCACCACGGCGGCCGGCGGCCTGGACGCCGACCGGGTCGACGCCCTGGTGGACGCGCTGGCCAAAGTGCGCAGCCGCCCGGACGCGCCAGAGGTCGTCCTCGTCTCCTCCGGCGCCATCGCCGCCGGCCTGGCCCCGCTCGGCCTGGACCAGCGACCCAAGGACCTGGCCCGCCAGCAGGCCGCCGCCAGCGTCGGCCAGGGCCTGCTGGTCGCCCGCTACACCGCCTCCTTCGCCCGGTACGGCATCCGGGTCGGCCAGGTGCTGCTCACCGCCGAGGACGCCAGCCGGCGCGCCCACTACCGCAACGCCTACCGCACCCTCGACCAGCTGCTGGCGATGGGCGCGATGCCGATCGTCAACGAGAACGACACCGTCGCCACCGCCGAAATCAAGTTCGGGGACAACGACCGGCTGGCCGCGCTGGTCGCCCACCTGGTCCGGGCCGACCTGCTCGTGCTGCTCTCCGACGTGGACGGCCTCTACGACGGCGACCCGGCCCGGCCCGGCACCAGCCGGATCGACCAGGTGAGCGGCCCGCACGACCTCGACGGCGTCGAGATCGGCAGCGCGGGCAAGGCCGGCGTCGGCACCGGCGGCATGGTCACCAAGGTCGAGGCGGCCCGGATCGCCACCGGCGCGGGCATCCCGGTGGTGCTCACCGCCGCCAGCCAGGCCGCCGACGCGCTGGCCGGACGGCGCACCGGCACCCTGTTCCTGCGCACCGGCAGCCGCACCTCCGACCGGATGCTCTGGCTGGCCCACGCGAGCAGCCCGCGCGGCGCCCTGCACCTCGACGCGGGCGCCGTCACGGCCGTCGTCTCCGGCGGCGCCTCGCTGCTGCCCGCCGGGGTCACCAAGGTGGACGGGGAGTTCACGGCGGGTGATCCGGTGGACCTTCTTGCCGAAAACGGCCACATCGTGGCTCGCGGACTGGTCAACTTTGATGCGAGGGAGTTGCCCCGCCTGCTCGGCCGGTCCACCCGCGACCTGGCCCAGGAGTTCGGCGCCGCGTACGAGCGTGAGGTCGTCCACCGCGACGACCTGGTCGTTCTGCGCGGCTGACCGGCCGGTGTGCCGGTACCGGCCGATCGGTTGAGCGCGGTCGGCGGGCCGCTCCGTACGGGGAGTGGCCCGGCCGCGGGCGAGGAGCGGTGCAGCCGTACCGGTCGGCCGCGGGCCGGCGGGTCCGGTGCGGGGGACGACACGACATCGCCGAACAGGAGGCCGCCGGTGGAACGCAGAAGCGAGGCAACGCTGACCGCAGGGACGGCGGGCCGGCGGCTGACCAGCATCGACGGCGGACGCGGGGACGGACCCGCCGAGCCGGCCGGTCCGCCGCCGCAGGGGCCCGGCGGGACGCGCAGGCCGCGGTCGCAGCACGCGGACCCGGGGGAGCCGCCCACCGTGCCCGAGCAGGCCAGGCTCTGGCACGTGGTGCTGAGCGTGTCCGGGCAGGTCACCCCGCTGTCCTCGCTGCGCGTCTCGTTGGAGCGGCTGGCGTACGACCACTCGTTCTTCCTCACCGCCCGCTACGCCGCCGACCACGCCGAGATCCGGTACTGGGAGCAGGCCCGGGACCTGCACGACGCGGCGGCGATCGCGCTGCGGCTGTGGGGCGAGCACAAGGTCACCGCGAACCTGCCGCCGTGGGAGATCGTCGGCCTGGAGGTGGTCGACCGGGCGACGTACCACAAGCGGGTGGCGGAGGGCTTCGGCGATCCGCCGCCGCACCTGGGCGGGGTGCACCCGTACTGAGGGGGGACGCACCCGGGGTGTGGTCCCCGGAGTCGGGTGAGCCGGAGGGGAGAACCGTCTCGCCGGGTCGTCTCGCCGGGCCGTCCCGCCAGGCGAAATGGCCGCTCGGCGGGCCCTGCGCAGTCGCTACCCTTGGCGCATGACCAGCGACCTCGCCACCGCCGACAGCCCCGTCCTCGCCGTAGCGCGCCGAGCCCGGGAGGCCGCCGCCGCGCTCGCCCCGCTGCCGCGCAAGGCGAAGGACGCCGCGCTGCTGGCGATCGCGGACGCCCTGGTGGCCCGCAGCGCCGAGATCACCGCCGCCAACGCCGAGGACGTGGCCCGGGCCCGCGCGGCCGGCACCGCCGAGTCGGTGATCGACCGGCTGAGCCTCGACCACGAGCGGATCGCCGCGATCGCCTCCGACGTGCGCGACGTCGTCGGCCTGCCCGACCCGGTCGGCGAGGTGCTGCGCGGCTACACCCTGCCCAACGGCCTGGACGTGCGCCAGGTGCGGGTGCCGCTCGGCGTGGTCGGCATCATCTACGAGGCCCGGCCGAACGTCACGGTGGACGCCGCCGCGCTCTGCCTCAAGTCCGGCAACGCCGTGTTGCTGCGCGGCTCGGCCTCCGCCTACCGCTCCAACACCGCGCTGGTCGCCGTCCTGCGGGACGCGGTCGCCGCGGCCGGGCTGCCCGCCGACGCCGTCCAGCTCGTCCCGGGCGAGAGCCGGGACTCCGTCCAGGAGCTGATGCGCGCCCGCGGCCTGGTCGACGTGCTGATCCCGCGCGGCGGGGCCTCGCTGATCCGCACGGTGGTCGAGGGCTCGACCGTGCCGGTGATCGAGACCGGCACCGGCAACTGCCACGTCTACGTGGACGCGCAGACCGACCTGGCGATGGCCGTCGGCATCCTGCTGAACTCCAAGGCGCAGCGGGTCAGCGTCTGCAACGCGGCCGAGACGCTGCTCGTCCACCAGGACGTCGCGGACGCCTTCCTGCCGCTCGCGCTGGCCGCCCTCGCCGAGGCCGGGGTGACCGTGCACGGCGACGACGCGGTGCTCAAGGCCGCCGAGGGCGGCGCCGCCACCGTGGTGCCCGCCACCGACGAGGACTGGGGCGCCGAGTACCTGTCCTACGACCTGGCCGCAGCCGTGGTGCCCTCGCTGGACGCCGCCGTCGAGCACATCCGCCGCTGGTCCTCCGGCCACACCGAGGCGATCGTCACCACCTCGCAGGCCGCCGCCCGGCGCTTCACCCGGTTGGTCGACTCGACCACGGTGGCCGTCAACGCCTCCACCCGCTTCACCGACGGCGCCGAGTTCGGCTTCGGCGCGGAGATCGGCATCTCCACCCAGAAGCTGCACGCCCGCGGCCCGATGGGCCTGCCCGAGCTGACCAGCACCAAGTACATCGTCACTGGTGACGGGCACGTGCGCGGCGAGGCGACGCAGACCGTGGGCGGGGACGCGGACGCGCGCTGAGCGCGGCCCGCGCGGCGGGCCGGCCGGGCCCCGGGGCGGTCGGCAGCGGCCCGCGTCACACGTGTGACGGACCAACTGCGATGAGCCACAGACAAATCGGCCGCCCGGTAATACGCTGAATCCGTGGCTGACGATGTGGGGGGCTCGCCGTACCCCGACGGCGCCGACCACGGTGGTGCGGACGACGAGTTCGCCACCGTGGTCTTCGATGAGGCCTTCGTCCGGTCCGCCGCCGTGCACGAGCCGACGGCCAAGGAGCGGCAGCTCGCCGCCGCCGAGGCCCGGTTCGAGCCGGACACCGCGGGCCCGGTCTGGGGCTATGACGTCACCGCCGGGGACGGGCTGCCGCTGGAGCTGCGCCCGCACCCGAGCGGACTGGACGACGACCACCTGTACCCCGATCCCTGGTCGGGCCCCGGCCGGGCGACCGGCCGCCCGGGCCGGCGCCGACGCGGCTACGACCCGGGGCGCGGGCGCGGGCGGTACGTGGCCCAGCAGCGCTGGCACCGGCCGGTGGCCTGGGTGCTCGCCGTGATCATGGGCGTGAGCCTGGTGGCCGTCGCGGTCGCGGCGATCTACCAGGGCGTGGGCGGCTCCTCCGGCGCGCCCCGGCGCCCGGAGTCCGGCAGCAGCAGCCCCGGGACCGACCCGAGGCCCGCGCCGGCCGAGCCGTCGCTCGTGGTCACGGCACCTGCGGGGTGACGTCGTAGGGCGTGGCGCAGGGGTGGTGCGCGCCGGGGCGGGCGGTTGCGGGGCGTTCCCGGGAATCTGCGGTCGCACCCTCGTGGAGGGGCGAGGGCGCGCCTTACCCTGGTGTCATGGGTGACCCGCGAGAGCCTCCTGAGGGTGCGCCCGACGGTGGTTCCGGCAATGAGGACGAGTTCCGGTCCGTCGTCTTCGACGAGTCCTTCGTCCGGGCTGCCCGGATCCAGGAGCTGTCCGCCCGGGAGCGGCTGGCCGGGTCCTTCGGCCGGGCGACCCGCCCACGGGTGCGGTTCGGCCCGCTGGGCAGCGTGCCGCGGCAGGCGCTCGCCCTGCTGCTGCTCGTGCTGCTGGCCTTCGGGGCCGCGGTGTACTTCGGGGTCAGCTCGCCGAACCGGATCTCGGCCCGGCCCGAGGGCAGCCAACTGACCGTCAGCCTGGTCGCGTTGAGCCCGGCCTCGGTGGTCCGGCCGGTCGCCGACCCGGCCAACCCGTTCGCCGCGCTGCCGGTCGGGTACAGCGACGGGGCGATCGGACTGGGCACCCCGACCGGGGCCGCCACCGAGCACTTCAGCCGGGTCGAGGTGACCAAGGCGCTCGACACCGTCCAGCGCTACCTGGTGGCCTCCTCGCTGGCCCCGGCCACCCTCGTCCAGGGCGCGACCGCCGACGTGCGGGCCTTCGTCACCCCCGGGGAGCAGGCCCAGTTCGACACCAGCGTGACCCAGTCGGTCGACGACCGGCACCACGCGCTGACCGGCTGGCTGGTGCGCTTCGACCCGGCGCAGGTCGCGCTGGCCGCCGACACCGTGAAGGTGACCGGCGCGATGCGGATCGACGAGGCCGACGGCGGCACGCTGCAGATCACCACCGACCACACCTTCGTCTACGCGCTGAAGCCGGCCGGAGCCGCGGCCGGTGCGCCCGTCACCCTGGAGACCGTCCGGCGGCAGCTGACCTTCCAGTTCGACCGGGTCGACCTGGCCTCGGCCCAGCTGCGGCTGGTGGACTCGGTGATCCAGGCCGGGCCGGAGCCCTGCACCACCTCGATGGCCGGCTTCCTCCAGCCGGTGCTGGCCACCCCGCAGGGCACCCAGGTCCCGCCGCCGGCGCCGATCGATCCGGGCAACCACGCGCAGCCGGCCTGGCAGGTGTGCGGGGTGCTGGCGCCCTAGTCCCTGTCCGGGGCGCCGGCGGCGAGTGGGAGGCGGACCACCGCGCGGGCGCCCGGGCCGGGCGGCGGCGGGTCGGTGAAGGCGGCGGTGCCGTCGACGCCGCGGGCGATCGAGCGGACCAGGGCGAGGCCCAGGCCGGCGCCGCCGGCGTCGCGGGAGCGGGCGTCGTCCAGCCGGACGAACCGGTCGAAGACCCGCTCCCGGTCCTTGGGCGGGATGCCCGGGCCGTCGTCCGTGACGGTCAGCACGGCGTGCCCGTCCTCGACGGTCACCGAGACCGCGACGGCGGTGCCGGCGTGCCGGGCGGCGTTGTCGAGCAGGTTGCGCACCAGTCGGCCCAGCCGCAGCTCGCTGCCCGGGACGGGCGCGGGCTCCAGGGAGACGGCCAGGAAGGCGGGCCCGCCGGTGGACGGGTGGGCGCGTTCGGCGACCTGCTCGCCGACCAGGTCGGCGAGGTCCACCGGCTCGCCGCCGGGCGGCCCGGTGGGCTCCTCGACGGCGGCGAGCAGCAGCAGGTCGTCGGTGAGCAGTTGCAGCCGCTCGGTGTCGGTGAGCGCGTCGCGCACCACCTGCGGCCACTCCACGCCCGCCGGGTGGGCCAGCGGGACCTCCAGCGAGTTGCGCAGCGCGGCCAGCGGGCTGCGCAGCTCGTGCGAGGCGTCCGAGACCAGCCGGCGCTGCTCGTCGATCGCGTGTTCCAGGCGGCCGAGCGTGGTGTTGGTGGTCTCGGCCAGCCGTGCGATGGCGTCCCGCGAGGGCGGCACCGGGACCCGCTCGTGGAAGGCGCCGGCGCCGATCCGGGCCATGCCCCGGCGGATCGACTCCACCGGCCGCAGCGCCAGGCCGGTGACCAGCCAGGCGATCAGGGCGGTGAACAGGGTGGCGCCGGGCAGCACGTAGCGCAGCAGGATGCCGGTGATCCGGTCCTCGGCCTGGTCGGCGACGGTGGGGTTGACCAGCAGGTAGACGGTGACGCGCTGCTCCGGCAGGCCCAGGATGCCGGTGTACTGCCGCAGGGCCTGGGAGGAGACCGGGTCGGTGACCCGCTTGATCATGGTGACGTCCCGGCTGGTGAGGGAGGGGCCGTTCTCGGGCCAGTGCCACAGCCGGGTGTGGTCGGGCAGGGTGATCCGGACCTGCTCGGTGTGTGCGGGGGAGGTGTCCTGGGGGTAGGGCGGGAGGGGAGCGAAGGGTTCGGGTGGCAGGCCCGCGTACTCGCCCAGCAGGGTGCTGGGCCCGAGCCCCTTCTTGTTGGGGTAGATGGTGATGCTGGCCCGGCCGTTGGGGGATAGCGGGAAGGCCACCTGGCCGTCGGCCAGGACCAGCAGGAACGACTCCTTCAGGGTCGAGGTCCAGGTCTGGGCGCCGGTGGGTATGTCGTGGGCGACGAGCTCGGCACTGTCCTGGGCCTGCTTCTCGGCGACCGCCGTCCACTGGTCGTGGACCGCGCCGCCGACCCAGAGGGCGGCCACCGAGAAGGCCAGTACCGAGGCGAGGGCCGCGCCGAGGGCGGCGCGGACGCGGAGCGAGGAGCGGTGCCAGGGGCGCAGCAGCGGGCGGAGGCGGTCAGTGCGCATCGGGCACCAGCCGGTATCCGGCGCCGCGCACCGTCTCGATCCGGCAGCCGACGCCGGGCATGTCCAGTTTCCGCCGCAGGGCGGCGATGTAGACCTCGACGATGTTCACGTCGCCCCGGAAGGCGGCGTCCCAGACGGTGTCCAGGATGCCGCCCTTGGGGACCACCTCGCCGGGGCGGTGGGCCAGGCATTCCAGCACGGCGAACTCCTTGGTGGTGAGCCGGACCTGTCGGTCGGCGGCGGTGCAGCGGCGGGCCGCCGGGTCGATCCGCAGCGCGCCGACCGCGAGCACCGGCGGGCGGGCGGCGGCGCCGCGGCGCAGCAGGGCGCGCAGCCGGGCGGTGAGCACGATGTAGGAGAACGGCTTGCTGAGGAAGTCGTCGGCGCCGCAGTCCAGCGACTCGGCCTCGTCGTACTCGCCGTTCTTCGCGGTGAGCATCAGAATCGGTACGGAATTCCCGGCGGTGCGCAGTTCGCGGCAGACCTTGAAGCCGTTGAGGCCGGGCAGCATCAGATCGAGCACGATCGCCGAATAGGGTTCGGTGAGGGCGAGTTCGAGCCCCCGGACGCCGTCGTGGGCCAGGTCGACCGCGTATCCCTCGGCCGCCAGCCCCTGCCTCAGGGACTGCGCGAGCCGCTCCTCGTCCTCGATGATCAGTAGCCGCATGACGGACATCCTTGGGGGAATTCCACTTTCCCGCAACGGCCTTGACCGGCTTGCCCGGGATATCCGAGCTGAAGTTTTCCTCAGCTTTCCTCAGTTTCCCTTCAGTGGGGAATTCCTAGCGTCCGGGTCATGGATTTCCGACGTGTGCTGCCGTGGTCGGTGGCCGCCCTGCTCGCCCCGCTGTACGCGGCCGTCTCGCTCACCAGACACGGCCGGTTGGAGAGTGCGGGTTTCGACCTGGGCATCTTCGAGGAGGCGGTGCGCGCCTACGCCCGGTTCGAAGCACCGGTGGTCGCGCTGAAGGGCACGGGCTTCAACCTCCTGGGCGACCACTTCAGCCCGGTGCTGGCGGTGCTGGCGCCGTTCTACCGGCTCTGGCCGGGGGCGGGCACGCTGCTGGTGGCGCAGGCGGTGCTGGTGGCGCTGTCCGCGGTGCCGGTGACGGGGTACGCGGTGCGGGTGCTGGGGCCGGCGGGCGGGGCGGTCGCCGGGGTCGCGTACGGGCTGTCGGCGGGGTTGCAGAGCGCGGTGGCGTTCGACTTCCACGAGGTGGCCTTCGCGGTGCCGCTCGCGGCGGCCGCGGTGGTGGCGCTGGCCCGGGAGCGGTACGGCCCGGCGGTGGCGTGGGCGCTGCCGCTGCTGCTGGTCAAGGAGGACCAGGCGCTGCTGGTCGCGGCGGTCGGCGGCTACGTGTGGTGGCGCGGGCGGCGCCGGCTGGGGGCGGTCACCGTGCTGGCGGCGGTGGCGGCCGGGCTGCTGGTCACCCTGGTGGTGATCCCGGCGCTCAACCCGGGCGGAGAGTACACGTACGGGCACATGGGGGAGTACGGCGGCGGGAACCCGCTGGTCCGGCTGCTGTTCCCGGCGGTCAAGGCGCTGACCGTCCTGCTGCTGCTGGCGCCGACGCTGCTGCTGGCGCTGCGCTCGCCGCTGGTGCTGCTGGCGGGCGTGCTGCTGGCGGCCCGGTTCTGGGTGGACAATCCGGCGTTCTGGCGCACCGGGCAGCACTACGACGCGGTGCTGGTGCCGCTGCTGTGCACGGCGGGGCTGCACGGGGCGGGCCTGCTGTTGCCCCGGCTGTCCCGGCTGTCCCGGCTGGGCCGGGGGCTGCCGGTGGCGGCGGGGATGCTCGCCGTCACGGTGCCGCTGACCGCGACCGGCCCGGTGGCGGGCGTGCTGTCGGGGGACGCCTGGCGGGGCGACGGGCGGGCGGCGCAGGTGCGCCGGGTGCTGGCGGTCGTCCCGGACGGCGCCCGGGTGGCCGCCGCCAACCGTCTGGCGCCGCAGCTGACCGGGCGCTGCACGGTGTCGCTGTTCCCGTACCTGACGCCGCCGGGCGGGCCGGGCGGTGCGGGCGGGCCGGGCGGCTGGGGGCGCCCGGTGGCGGAGTGGGTGGCGGTGCTGGAGGAGCCGGACGGCTTCCCGGTGCCGGTGGCGGAGCAGCGGCGGTTCCTGGCCGGGCTGGTCGACGGCGGCGGGTACCGGCGGGTGGCGGACGGGGCCGGGGTGGCGGTGTACCACTGGCAGCCGGGGTAGGCCCCGGCAGGGCGGCGCGCCGGGGCCCCCCCCCCGGGGGGCCCCCCCCCCGGGCGGGGGGGGGGGGGCCGCGCGCGGGGCGCCCCCCCCCCCCCGGGGGGCGCCGCGCCCC
>NZ_JBHWIO010000008.1:67751-72448 GCF_042732075.1 Kitasatospora sp. NPDC059812 | reverse complement strand
CCGGGGCGCGGCGGGCCGGGGGGGGGGGCGCGCCACACAGAGCGCGCGGGGGCCCCCACCCCGCGCGCGACGCCGCTCCCCCCCGGGGGGTGGCCGCCCCGGCCGTCGGCGCGGGTGCGGCGGGTCAGCCGTCGGTGCGCTCGCCCCGGTCGGTGCGGCCGTCCTCGCGGGTGGCGGAACCGCCGCGGGAGCCGCCGGTGAACGTGTCGGCGAAGGTGTCGCGGAGCTTGCCGCCGACGGTCGCGGCGCCGCCGGCCACGTCGCGGATCAGGCCCATCAGCGGGTCCTTGCTCTCCTTCACCGAGGTCGTGTAGTGGTCGGCGGCGGCCTTCCACTGCTCGCCGACCGAGGTGTCCGGGTCGTCCGTGCGGCGCGGGTAGGCGCCGGCCAGGATCGAGCGGTACTCGTCGCTCTCCGCCCACTTCTTCAGCTGGGCGACCCGCACCACCGCGAACGGGTGGCTCTGCGGCAGCAGCTGGAGCAGCTTGAGCACGCCGTCGCGCAGGTCGCCGGCCTTGTCGTACTCCTCGGCCTGCTCCAGGAAGGCGTCGGCGTTCAGTTCGGCCAGATTGTGCCCGCCGGCCAGTTTCATCAGGGCGCGCATGGACGCCTGGACGTCCTGCCCGGCGAGCAGGCCGGCCCGGTCGCTGGACAGCTCCGCCTTGCGGAACCACTCCTTGAGCGCGGTGACGATCGCCATGATCGCCAGGTTGCCGAGCGGTACCCAGGCGACCCGGGTGGCGATGTTGGTGAGGATCATCAGCATCGTCCGGTAGACCGCGTGGCCGGACATCGCGTGGCCGACCTCGTGGCCGATGACCGAGCGCAGCTCCTCCTCGTCGAGCAGCTCGATCAGGCCGCTGGTGATCACGATGATCGGGGTGTCGATGCCGATGCAGTACGCGTTGACCGTCGGGTCCTGGGTGACGTACAGGTCCGGGACCTGCTCCAGGTCGAGCACGTAGGCGGCGTCGCGCACCATGTCGTACAGCTCGGGGAACTGGCGCTCGGAGGTCTTCACGGCGGTGGCCAGGAACATCAGCCGGATCGAGCGCTCGGACACCAGCCCGGCGAGCTTCCGCAGGACGTCGTCGAAGCCGGTGAGCTTGCGCAGGGCGACCAGGGCGGAACGGTCCGCGGGGTGCTCCCAGGCGCGGGTGGAGATGTCGGGGAAGCGCTGGCGGCGCCGGCTCGGGGTCTTCGCGGTCGGGTCGGTCATGGTCTGAGTACCTCCTGGTCGACGGCGGCCCCGGCTCGGCGGCCGGCCCCCGCTGGTCTACGCCTGCAACGACTGTCCTTGCAACGTCCGCGGTTGCGTACTCGTCCCCGCGGGCAGCGTACGCGCGGGCCGGGCCACGCCGCAGGGGCCGGTGGGCGGCGCGGGTGTGAGGCCGGTCTACCCTGAATGTCCTGGAGAACCGAGACCGGATCCGGCCGCGGTACCGAGCAGTTCGAGGAGCCCCGCAGATGTCCACCGACGCGCTTGTCAGCCTGGCCGCACCCATCTCCAACGAGGCCGGCCCGGGCCTGTTCCTGCGGATCATCGTGGTGGCGTCGTTCGTCGGCGTCGGCCTGCTGGTCTGGATCATGGCGCGGGCCTTCCGCGGCAACTGAGCACCGCCGCCCCGGTTCGGGCTCACGCCCGGTCAGCGGCGGTGGGCCGCCGAGCGGTTGCCGGGTAAGCCCCCGTACGATGACAGGTGGGCCTTCACCGGCCCGGAAGAACCCCTGGTCCGTTCACCCGAGCCGAGAAGGTCCCGCCGACCATGAACACTGCCGCCGCACTCCCCGTCCTGAACCTGCTCGCCGAGAGCGAGGGGGGCAACCACGAGAGCCTGAACCCGTACCTGACGGGTGGCGCCGCACTGTTCATCCTGGCGCTCCTGCTCTTCGTGACCACCCGCTTCAACCGGGACCGCTGAGCCGCCTCCCGGGGCCGCTCGGGGAGCGTCCGGCGTACCGGCCGGCCGCTCCCTCACGCGTCTTCGGACAACCCCCACCCGGGCGTTCCCGCACCGTAACGGGCGTCGCGTAAGGTGTGGCGGCATGGGAGAGCAGGCCGGGAATCCCGGCGGACCGGAACCGGTGAAGAAGCGCCTCGGGGTGATGGGCGGCACCTTCGACCCGATCCACCACGGCCACCTGGTCGCCGCCAGCGAGGTGGCGAGCGCGTTCCACCTGGACGAGGTGATCTTCGTGCCGACCGGGCAGCCGTGGCAGAAGAGCGACCGCCACGTCACCCCGGCCGAGGACCGCTACCTGATGACGGTCATCGCCACCGCCGAGAACCCGCAGTTCTCGGTCAGCCGGATCGACATCGACCGCGAGGGCCCGACGTACACCGTCGACACCCTGCGCGACCTGCACTCCCAGCACCCGGACGCCGACCTCTTCTTCATCACCGGCGCCGACGCGCTCGCCCAGATCCTGTCCTGGCGCGACTCCGACGAGCTCTTCTCGCTCGCGCACTTCATCGGGTGCACCCGCCCGGGACACACCCTGTCGGACGCCGGACTCCCGGTGGGCGGGGTCTCCCTGGTCGAGGTCCCCGCGCTGGCCATCTCCTCCACGGACTGCCGCAACCGGGTCGCCAAGGGCGAACCGGTCTGGTACCTCGTCCCGGACGGCGTGGTCCGCTACATCGACAAGCGGGCGCTCTACGCGCCGCACCGGACCTGACCAGGAGCGGGCGTGACCGAGCGAAGCGGCGGAGGCCGGCAGCACCAGCACCAGCAGCAGCCGGAGGACTGGTCGACCGGGCAGTACCAGCAGTACCAGGGGGGCTACCAGCAGCAGCCCGAACAGGTCCCGGAGCAGCAGCATTACGACCAGCAGCAGTACGACCAGTACGGGCAGCCGGTGTACACGGGGGACCCGTACGGCGGCTACCAGGAGCAGCAGCCGTACCAGGCGTACCAGCAGCCCCTGCAGCAGCAGTACGACCAGCAGCAGTACGACCAGTACGGGCAGCCCGTGCAGCCTGGGCGGCCCGTGCAGGCGTACCAGCAGCAGGGGGGCTACGGCTACCAGGACCCGGCGTACGGCGCATGGGGGTCGCCCGGGCCGGAGGCCGGGGGCGGCTACCAGCAGCAGGCCTACCCGGCGGCGGGTGCGCCGGCGGCGGTCGAGCCCGAGGCCGTCGTCGCGCCTGCCCCCGCCGCGTCCGCGCCCGGCGCCCCCGTCGCCCCCGTCGCCCCCGCGCCCCCGCGCCCGCGCGTGCCCCGGCCCGCCGCCGAGGCGGCGGGCGCCAAGCCCGAGCCGCCGTCCGAACTGGTCGGCGGGGCCCGGGCCGGCAAGGCCGGCGGCAAGCCTGGAGGCAAGGCCGCCAAGGACGACTACCCCACGGACGAGTTCACCTTCGTCGACGAGGAGGGGGAGGAGTCCGAGGACGTCATCGACTGGCTGAAGTTCGCCGAGTCCCGCAGCGAGGTGCGCGCCGAGCGCCGCCGCCGGCTGCGCAACCGGCTGATCGGCCTCGGCGTGGTGGTGGCGCTCGCGGCGGCCGGCACCGGCGGCTACCTCTGGTTCACCGGCGACAAGCAGACCGCGGCGAGCGCGGCCGGTCCGCGCCAGGTCAGCGTGGTCCACCTGCGCGACCTCCAGGGCAAGGTCTCCAGCGCGCTGCTGGTCAACGACTCCACCGGGAAGAAGGGCACCGTGCTCCTGCTGCCCGACACCCTGCGGCTGCCCGGCCCCGGCGACCCGCCGGTCACCACCGTCGGCCAGGCCATGGACAGCATCGGCGCCTCCGCGACCCGCGACGGCCTGTCCACCGTGCTCGGCGCCCCGGTCGCGGGCACCTGGCGGCTGGACACCCCCTACCTGGAGATGCTGGTCTCCCAGCTCGGCGGCGTCCGGGTGGACACCAACGCCGAGACCCACGAGGGCGGCAAGCCGGACGGCAAGCTGCTGTCCGCGACCGGCAAGAACACCCTGCTGAACGGGAAGGCCGCGGTCGCGTACGCCACCCTCCAGGCGACCGGCGAGAACCGGGACGCCCAACTGGCCCGGTTCGGACAGGTGATGGACGCGGTGGTGCGCACCATGCCCACCGAGTTCAAGGACGCCAAGGACGACGTGCACCGGATGAACGCGGTGCTCGACCCCTCGCTGCCCGAGGACGCCCTCGCCGGAGTGCTCGCCCAGCTCGCCCAGCAGGCGAAGGACGGCCACCTCGGCACCACCGCGCTGACCGTCAAACCGGACGGCGGCCTGGACGAGGCCACCGCCGGCAAGCAGGTCAAGGACGTGCTCGGCGGCACCGTGAAGTCCGCGGCCTCCGCCGACGCCCCCGCCCGGGTCTCGCTCCAGGACGCCACCGGCAACGACCAGGCGGCGGCCGCCGCACAGGTCCAGATCGTGAACTCCGGCCTGACCTTCCTGCCCGGCTCCAAGACCGCCGCGCAGGCCGCCAGTGAGATCCGCTACACCGACGACGCCCGGCAGGCCGCGGCGAAGTCGCTGGCGATCAGCCTCGGACTGCCGGACACGGCGGTGAAGAAGGTCGGCGACGCCCAGAACGCGGACCTGGTGGTCGTGCTCGGCAAGGACTACCAGCCGCCGAAGAGCCAGTAGGCCGCGGCCTCCGGCCCGGGGGGGGGGGGGGGGGCGGGCGCGGGGGGGGGGGCGGGGGCGGGGGGGGGCGGGGGGGGGGGGGGGGGGGGGGGGGGCGGCCGGCGCCGCGCCCGCCCCCCCCC
>NZ_JBHWIO010000008.1:65565-67741 GCF_042732075.1 Kitasatospora sp. NPDC059812 | reverse complement strand
CTTTAGGACCGGACAGACCTAGCCCGCCCGCACCCGGCCCCCCCCCGTAATCAACGCGCGCCCGCGGCCCCCGGACCGACCGCCCCCGGCGGGGGTTCGGGCGGGCGTGGGGGGCGCGGCGGGGGGCGGCCGGGGCGGCGTGAGATCCTGGAAGGCGACCCCCGGCCAGGAGCCAGGGGTCGCCCCCCAAGCCGCCGAGCCGGAAGAACACCGTGACCGTCACCGACCACAGCCAGCAGCTCATCACCGTCGCCGCGCAGGCGGCGGCCGACAAGCTCGCGCACAACATCATCGCCTTCGACGTCAGCGAGGTGCTGTCGATCACCGACGCCTTCCTGATCGCCTCCGCCAACAACGACCGCCAGGTCCGGTCGATCGCCGAGGAGATCGAGGACCAGCTGCGCGAGCAGCTGGACATCAAGCCGGTGCGCCGCGAGGGCGAGCGCGACGGCCGCTGGATCCTGCTCGACTACCTGGACATCGTCGTGCACGTCCAGCACTCCGAGGAGCGCTCCTTCTACTCGCTGGACCGCCTCTGGAAGGACTGCCCCGAGCTGCCGCTGCCCGAGGACGCCCTGGCCACGCGCAACCGGCCCGACGCCCACACCGACGAGGCCGGCAACGTCGTCGCCCCGGCCGACGACTTCGGCAAGCCCGAGGACCTGCACTGAGCCGGGACGGGCGGGGGCCGCGCGTCGTCTTCTGGCGCCACGGCCAGACGTCGTGGAACCTGGAGTCCCGCTTCCAGGGCACCACGGACATCGAACTGACCGACCAGGGCGTCCTCCAGGCCCAGCGGGCGGCTCGGCTGCTCTCCGGCCTGCGCCCCGACCTGCTGATCTCCTCCGACCTCACCCGGGCCAAGCGCACGGCCGAGGAACTGGCCGAGGTCACCGGCCTCGACGTGCAGCACCACGAGGGCCTGCGGGAGACCTACGCGGGCTCCTGGCAGGGTCTGACCAACGCCGAGATCCGCGACCGCTTCCCGGAGGAGTACGCGGCCTGGGCGGCCGGCGAGCCGGTGCGGCGCGGCGGCGGCGAACTGGCCACCGAGGTCGCCGACCGCTCGGTGCCGGTCGTGCTGGAGGCCGTCGACAAGCTGCCGGAGGACGGGACGCTGGTGGTGGTCAGCCACGGCGGCACCATCCGCACCATGCTCGGGCGGCTGCTGGACCTGGACCCGGTCCAGTGGGAGTGCTTCGGCGGGCTGTCCAACTGCTGCTGGTCGGTGCTCGGACAGGGGGCGCGCGGCTGGCGCCTGCTGGAGCACAACGCGGGCACGCTCCCGCAGCCGGTCATCGGCGACGACACCTGAGCGACGACGCCTGAGCGATGACGCCTGAGCGACGGGCGCGTCGCGGGGTGGGGTGGGGTGCGGGCGGGGTTGCGGGCATGCAGGGGCTTGCCGGGGGCTCGCCAGGGGCGTGCAGGGGCTTCGCAGGGGTGGATTTCGCAGTTCCGGCCCTGACCAGCTAGAGTTTTCCTCGTTCGCAGGGAAGGAACGCGGCCCGGAAGGGAAGCGGGAGATCCGACGACTGCGGGGCTATAGCTCAGTTGGTAGAGCGCTTGCATGGCATGCAAGAGGTCTGGGGTTCAATTCCCCATAGCTCCACTCCGCACCAGCGATCCTGTTCGATCAGGAGCGCCCGTGTCGCGGGGCTGTAGCTCAGTTGGTAGAGCGCTTGCATGGCATGCAAGAGGTCCGGGGTTCAATTCCCCGTAGCTCCACAGTAGTTGAGAGGCCGTCACCCATCGGGTGGCGGCCTCTCGCGTTGCCGGGCCTCTGCGGGTCTGCCAGTTCCCGTCGCCGGCCCGCCTCCGGGGTGGGGCGCGGGCCCCGGGGGCGGGAGCGCGGGTCTCGGGGTTGGGGGCGCGGGCTCCGGGGAGGGGGAGCGGGGGCCTGAGGGAGCGGGAACGCGGGCCCCCGGGAACGGATTCGTGGAGCACCCCCGGGACCGTGTAAAGTAGGCGATGTCGCCGAGGGAAACCGGACGGAAACGGCCGAAAGCCTCCGGTGACATCGCAGGTCAAGGGGCTGTAGCTCAGTTGGTAGAGCGCTTGCATGGCATGCAAGAGGTCCGGGGTTCAATTCCCCGTAGCTCCACAGCAGTCGAGGGCCGCCACCCGAAATGGGTGGGGGGCCAACCGCGTTCTGCGCATGGCACCCGCGGAACGG
>NZ_JBHWIO010000008.1:0-65555 GCF_042732075.1 Kitasatospora sp. NPDC059812 | reverse complement strand
CTCTCCGTGGCGGGGGTTTAATCCCCCCCCCCCCCCCCCCCGCGCGCGGCCCCCCCCCCCCCGGGGCGCGCCCCCCCTTCGGCGTTCTGCGCATGCCACCGGCGGAAGGGCCGGAAAGACCGCTACCGTCGTTCCATGGCCGATCTGGAGCGAAGGCGGAACGAGGAACTGGCCCGGATACTGCACCAGCTCGGCTGGAGTCCGGAACGGCTCGCCCGCGAGGTGAGCCTCGCCCTGCCGCCAGGCCTGGCCATCAGCTCCACCGCCCCCTACAAGTGGCGCGACCGCGGCATGGTGCCGCGCAGCCCGCACGACCAGACCGTCTGCGAAGTGCTCAGCCGCACCCTCGGCATCGCCGTCACCTACGAACAGCTCTGGGGCCGGATGGGCGGCCACCGCGGCGCCAAGATCCTCTCGCCCCGGCTGCTCACCGACCCGTGGACCGCCGACACCGCCCAGACCGCGCTGCGCGAGGCCGCCACCGACGCCGGGCCCGTCCGCCTCACCGACCTCTTCCGCGGCGCCGACCTCGACCAGGCCGCCGAACGGCTCGCCTCCCCGCCCCCGCCCGTCGGGGGCGGCGAAGGGGCGCTGCGCATCGACCCCGGCCTCGTCGGCGACCTCGGCCTGTCCTACCGCAGCAAGCAGCGGCTCGAACGCTCCTGCGGCGGCGGACTCGTCCTCGGCCCCACCCGGGCCGAACTCGCCATGCTGGCCAAGCTGCTGGAACTCGGCGCCTACGACGAACGGGTCGGCCGCGAGCTGTACGGCACGGCCAGCCGGCTCGCCCGGCTGGCCGGCTGGGCCGCGTACGACCTCGGCCACGACGCGGCCGCCCAGCGCGCCTTCGTCGCCGCCCTGCGGGCCGCCCACGTCAGCGGCGACGTCCGGCTCGGCGTCGCCGTGCTCGGCGGCCTGGTGGTGCTCGCCACCCAGGGCACCGGAGGGCGCGGCCTGGACGCCGTCGCCGCGCTCAACACCGCCCTGGCCCGGCACGGCTCCGCACTGAGCCCCGTCGGCCGGGCCCGGCAACTCGGCCGGATCGCCCGCGCGCACGGCCGCCGGGGCGAGGCCGAGCAGGCCGAGGCCGCCGCCGCCCGGGCCTTCGCCGAACTCGACGGCGTGCCCGGCACGGAGGCGGCCCGCGCCGAACTCGCCGGGATGGTGGGGGAGGGCCGGCTGGCACTCGGCCAGCACCGGATGGCCAAGGCGCTGCTCGCCGAGGCCGTCGCCGGGCTGGGGGCCGGCCGCGGGCGGTCCAAGGCGCTGCTGATGGTCCGCCTCGCCGAGACCCACCGGCGCCTCGGCGACCAGCGGGAGGCCGCCCGCACCGCGTCGCTCGCCCGGGCGCTCGCGGCGGGCATGCAGTCCGAGCGGCTGGCGCGGGCGCTGCGCGACTTCGACGCGGCGACGCGGGCGGCGTCGGCGTCGGCGGGGCGGTGAGGTCTGTGTGTGGCGGGGCGGCGCCGGCGGGGCGGGGTTGCGTGTGGTGGGGGGCTTCCCGGGTCGGCGGTGAGGTCCGTGCGGGGGCGGGCCCGGGGCCGTCGGGCCCCGGTGGATACCCGGGAGCGCGCTGATCTGCTTGCGGTACCCTGAGCCCATGCGAACCGTGCGCCTGCTCCTTAGCCGGCCGCGCTGACCAGGACCGGTTACGCCCTCGGGCGGTGCCGGAGTCGGCGTGGCGTCCCCTCCTGCGAGGGGATTTTTTGTTTTCCGCCCCCGTTCACGGGCCGGCCGTGTCCGCGGTTCGCCAACTGACATCGATGGAGCTTGAAGGACCATGAGCGAGACGACCCCTGCGTCCGGCACGGCCGAGACCGCGACCGAGCCGTTCCGGTACAGCGCCGCGCTGGCGGCGGAGATCGAGTCCCGCTGGCAGGACCTCTGGGAGAAGGAGGGCACCTTCAACGCCCCCAACCCCGCCGGTGCGCTGGCCGACCCGGCGGCCGGAGACGTCGCCGCGAAGCCGCACAGCTTCATCATGGACATGTTCCCGTACCCCTCGGGTGCGGGCCTGCACGTCGGCCACCCGCTGGGCTACATCGCCACCGACGTCTACGCCCGCTACCAGCGGATGACCGGCCACAACGTGCTGCACACGCTGGGCTACGACGCGTTCGGCCTGCCCGCCGAGCAGTACGCGGTGCAGACCGGCACCCACCCGCGGGTCTCCACCGAGGCCAACATCGCCAACATGCGCCAGCAGCTGCGCCGGCTGGGCCTGGGCCACGACCCGCGCCGCTCGATCTCCACGATCGACCCGGAGTACTACCGCTGGACCCAGTGGATCTTCCTGCAGATCTTCAACTCCTGGTACGACGAGCAGGCCGGCCGGGCCCGGCCGATCGCCGAGCTGATCGCCCGGTTCGAGTCCGGCGCGAAGCCGACCCCGGACGGGCGCCCGTGGGCCGACCTGTCCGCCGCCGAGCGCGACGAACTGCTGGGCGAGTACCGGCTGGCGTACTCCAAGGAGGTGCCGGTCAACTGGTGCCCCGGCCTGGGCACCGTCCTGGCCAACGAGGAGGTCACCGCGGACGGCCGCTCCGAGCGCGGCAACTTCCCGGTGTTCAAGTCCAACCTGCGCCAGTGGATGATGCGCATCACCGCGTACTCCGACCGCCTGATCTCCGACCTGGACCTGCTGGACTGGCCCGAGGCCATCAAGCTCCAGCAGCGCAACTGGATCGGGCGCTCCGAGGGCGCCCGGGTCGACTTCGCCGTCGACTCCGGTGAGAAGATCACCGTCTTCACCACCCGGCCCGACACCCTGTTCGGCGCCACCTACATGGTGCTGGCCCCCGAGCACGGCCTGGTCGACTCGATCGTCCCGGCCGCCTGGCCCGCGGACGTGCCCGCCGAGTGGACCGGCGGCGCCGCCACCCCCGCCGAGGCCGTCGCCGCCTACCGCGCCACCGCCGCCGCCAAGTCGGACGTCGAGCGGCAGGTCGAGGCCAAGGTCAAGACCGGCGTCTTCACCGGCGCCTACGCCGTGAACCCGGTCAGCGGCGCGTCCGTCCCGGTGTTCATCGCCGACTACGTGCTGATGGGCTACGGCACCGGCGCCATCATGGCCGTCCCCGCCCACGACCACCGCGACTTCGCCTTCGCCCGCGCCTTCGCGCTGCCGATGCGCTGCGTCGTCCAGCCCACCGACGGGCGCGGCGAGGACCCGGCCGCCTGGGACGACGCCTTCGACACCTACGACTCCGTCATCGTCAACTCCTCCCGGGACGGGCTGACGCTGGACGGGCTGGGCGTCGTCGACGCCAAGGCCGCCGTCACCGCCTGGCTGGCCGAGCGCGGCATCGGCGAGGGCACCGTCAACTACCGCCTGCGGGACTGGCTGTTCAGCCGCCAGCGGTACTGGGGCGAGCCCTTCCCGATCGTCTACGACGAGGACGGCGTCATGCACGCGCTGCCCGAGTCGATGCTGCCGGTCGAGGTCCCCGAGGTCGAGGACTACTCGCCGCACACCTACGACCCGTACGACGCCACCTCCTCGCCCAAGACCCCGCTGTCGCGCAACGAGGCCTGGGTCAACGTCGAACTGGACCTGGGCGACGGCGTCCGCACCTACCGGCGCGAGACCAACACCATGCCCAACTGGGCGGGTTCGTGCTGGTACGAGCTGCGCTACGTCGACCCGTCGAACTCCTCGGCGGTCGTCGACCCGGCCAACGAGAAGTACTGGCTCGGCCCCACGACCACCAAGCCGGCCGGCGGCGCCGACCTGTACGTCGGCGGTGCCGAGCACGCCGTGCTGCACCTGCTGTACGCGCGCTTCTGGCACAAGGTGCTGCACGACCTGGGCCACGTCTCGTCCGTCGAGCCGTTCCACAAGCTGTTCAACCAGGGCATGATCACCGCCGACGTCTACCGCGACGAGCGCGGCTTCCCGGTGCCCGCCGCCGAGGTCGAGGAGCGCGACGGCCAGTACTTCTGGCAGGGCGAGGCCGTCAAGCGCGAGGCCGGCAAGATGGGCAAGTCCCTGAAGAACGCCGTCGCCCCCGACGAGATCGCCGACGAGTACGGCGCCGACACGCTGCGCCTGTACGAGATGTCCATGGGCCCGCTGGACGTCTCCCGCCCCTGGGACACCCGCGCCGTCGTCGGCTCGTACCGCTTCCTGCAGCGGCTGTGGCGCAACGTCGTCTCGGAGGCCACCGGCGACCTGGTCGTCACCGAGGAGGAGCCGGACGAGGCGACGCTGCGCGCCCTGCACAAGGCGATCGACGGCATCCGCGGCGACATGGCCGGGCTGCGGTTCAACACGGCCGTCGCCAAGGCGATCGAGCTGAACAACTACCTGGTCAAGCGCGGCTCCACGCCGCGCGCCGTGGCCGAGCAGCTGGTCCTGATCGTCGCGCCGCTGGCCCCGCACATCGCCGAGGAGCTGTGGCGCCGGCTGGGCCACGACGAGTCGCTGGCGCACACCGACTACCCGGTCGCCGACCCGGCGTACGTGGTGGACGAGACGGTGACCTGCGTGGTGCAGCTCAAGGGCAAGGTGAAGGCCCGGCTGGAGGTCGCGCCGACGATCTCGGACGCCGAGCTGGAGGCGCTGGCGCTGGCCGACCCGGCCGTAGTCGCGGCGATCGGCGAGGCGCCGGTGCGCAAGGTGATCGCGCGGGCGCCGAAGCTGGTGAACATCGTTACTGGCTGAGGCTGAGAGGCTGAGGTCGAGGTCGGTCAGTTGAGGCTGAGGCTCAGGTCGGCCGGCTGCGGTTGAGGTCGCGTGGCTGATGTCGGTCGGCTGGTAGTCGGCCGGCTGAGGCTGCTGGGGCGGGTGTCCTTCGGGACGCCCGCCCTCGCTCGTGCCCGGGGCCCTGGGAGGACCCCCGAACCCTCGGGGAGATCCCCGATCTGTCCCTGATCTCCGCCGCCCGGGCCCGTTCCGTCCGCCCCGGGCCCGATCCGGCGGCTACCGTGGAACCCTCGGCAGTACGGCCCGCGTTGGGTCCGGTGGGGGCCGAAACGGTGGCGGAAGGTGGCTCGCGATGGACGCGTTCGGCGTGATGATCGGCCTGGTCCTGCTCTTCGGGATCGCGGCGTTCGTCCTGGCCGTGGTCGGCACGGTCAAGGCGGCGAAGGCCGTCGCCACGAAGATCGGGCGGCACGAGGCCAACGCCCGGCGCGCCGTGGAGAACGCCACCCTCAAGGCGAAGACCTTCACCAAGGTCGGACCGCCCGGCCAGATCGCCGCCGTCCGGCTCGGCCTGCGCACCTCGCTCGACGGCACCCGGCAGGTGCTGGAGAGCGGCCTCCCCCAGGACGGCCAGCTCGGCGAGTCCCTCGCCCTGCTCGGCAGGCTCGACGCACACGCCGCCGAACTCGACGGCGAACTGCGGATGCTGGAGCGGGAGCCGGACACCGCGCGGATCGCGGCCAAGCTGCCGGAGCTGCGCGAGCGCGCCGAACGGATCACCCACTCCGCGGAGACCATGCGCTGGGCCGCGCAGGACCGGATGCACCGGTTCGCGGACGACGAGCTGAGCCGGCTCAGCCAGGAGTGCGAGAGCGAGGCGGGGGCGCTGCGGCACTGGGACACCTCGGGGGAGTCGTCGTCCGCGTCCGCCTCCGGCTCCGCTGCTTCCTCCGCGTCCTCGGGTTCGGGGGCGGGCTCGGGTTCTGGCTCGGGGGCGGCCTCCGGGGGTGCTGCGCGGGCCGGGCTGACGGACGGGAAGGGCCGTCCGAGCGCCGAGGAGCTCCTCGGGCTCGCCGACCCGCTGGCCAAGCTGGCCCAGCGGCTGCGGAAGCCGTCGGCGGGGCCCACGGCAGGCTGAGCTGAGCTGAGCTGAGCTGAGCTGAGCTGAGCTGAGCTGAGCCGAGCCGAGCTGAGCTGAGCTGAGCACCCCGCGCCGGGTGCTGCGGCCGTGCTTCGGCGGGTGCTGCGTGTTTGCTCCGGCGGCGCCCTCGGGGCCTTTCGGGGCTCGCACCCGGGCGCTGTCCTCCCGGACGAACGGGGAGTAATCTCCGCCTCATGCCCTCTGACCTCGCACTTGTCACCGACTCCACGGCCTACCTGCCGCAGGAGACCCTCGACCGGTACGGGATCACGGTGGTCCCGCTGAGCGTCGCGGTCGGTGACGCGGTCCTGTGCGAAGGCGTCGAGATCTCCCCCAAGGACGTCGCCGAGGCGCTGCGCGACAAGCAGCGGGTGACGACCTCCCGACCGAACCCCGAGGCCTTCGCCGCCGCCTATCGGGCCGCCGCCGAGGCCGGGGCGAAGGGCATCGTCTCGGTGCACATCTCCGGCGAGCTGTCCGGCACGGTGGAGGCCGCCCGGCTGGCGGCCGCCGAGGCGCCGGTACCCGTGCGGGTGGTGGACAGCCGACTGGTCGGCATGGCCCTCGGATACGCGGTGCTGGCGGCGGCCGAGGCGATCGCGGCCGGGCGGGACCTGGCGGAGGCGGCCGAGGCCGCCACCCGGCGGGCGGCCGTGACCAGCGGGTTCTTCTACGTCGACACCCTGGAACACCTGCGCAGGGGTGGCCGGATCGGGGCGGCGCGGGCGCTGCTCGGGTCGGCGCTTGCGGTCAAGCCGCTGCTGCACCTGGACGGGGGGCGGATCGAACCGCTGGAGAAGGTGCGCACCGCGTCGCGGGCGATCGCGCGCTTGGAGGAGATCGCGGTCGAGCGCTCGGGGGGCGGGGAGGTCGACATCACCGTGCACCACCTGGCGGCCGAGGAACGGGCCGAGCCGCTCGCGGAGCGGCTGCGGGCCCGGGTGCCGGGGCTGCGGGAGCTGTACGTGGGCGAGGTGGGGGCGGTGATCGGCGCGCACGTCGGGCCGGGGCTGCTCGCGGTGGTCGTCGCGCCGCGCTGAGCGGGCCGGGCGTGCCGTGTCGCGGGCTCTGGTCAACTCTTCGTGGCGCTGATCACTCGTGTGAGTGATCTGTTTTGTCCACAACCCCTGAGTTATCCACAGGGGTTCGGTAATTTCTGCGCACTCTGCCGAGGACTCCTACCGTCCTCGGCATGACGACCATGGGCCTGGGCGCGGCGAAGCGCCACGAGATCAACGAGACCGTCCGGCTGCGGATGGCGGCGCTGCTGCCGACCGGCGGCGTCGCGGGCGATGGGGCGGGAGCAGAGGCCGGTGCCGGTGCCGGGGCGGGCGGGCCGGTGGGCTCCGGTGCCGCGATGGGCGCGCTCGCGTCGACCGGGCCGCCTTCGGGCGCGGTTCCGGCCGGGGCGGGGGAGCGGCCTCCGTCGGCGGGGCCTGCGCCGCCTGTGCCGCCTGTGCCGTTGGAGCCGGTCAGGGCGGGCGGTGACGCGGATCCGCCGGGGCCGGGGGCCGGGTCGGGCCTTCGATTCGGCTCGGCGATGGCACTCGACCGGCGGGCGGTGGCCGGGTTGGCCGTCCTGCTGCTGTTCGCGGTCGGCTACGCCGTGCAGCACTTCTGGCTGGCCAGACCGCAGGCGGTGGCCGTGCCGGCGTTGGCGTCCGCCCCGGTCTCACCGGTCTCACCGGGGGCGGAGGGGGCAGAGGGGGCGGCATCCGCGTCCGTGTCGACTCCGGCCTTGGGCCTGGGCCCGGCCGCGGTCTCGGCGGCCGATCCCGTCGGCCCCGGGGGCGGGGCGGTCGTCGTGGTCGACATCAGCGGGCGGGTTCACCTCGCCGGCCTGCACACCCTGCCCGGCGGCTCGCGGGTGGCCGACGCCCTACGGGCGGCGGGCGGTCCGCTGCCGGAGACGGACACCCGAAGCCTCAACCTGGCCCGGGTCCTGACGGACGGTGAACAGATCCTGGTCGGCGAGCCGGCTCAGGCCTCCGCCCCGGGCGCCGGGGCCGGCAACGGACCGCCGGCGGCCGGCACGCCCAGACCGCCCGTCAGCCTCAACCGCGCCGGCCTCGAACAGCTGGACACCCTCCCCGGCGTCGGCCCGACCCTCGCCCAGCGCATCCTCGCCTACCGCACGTCGCACGGCTCGTTCCGCACGCTCGACCAGCTTCGGCAGGTCAGCGGCATCGGGGCGCGCACGTTCGCGGAACTCCGACCGCTGCTGACCCTCTGACCTCCCCGTCCGTCCCCTTGCCCGCCTGTTCTCCCGCCCGTCCGTCGTCGGCCGTCGTTGCTCGTCGTCGTTCGTCCGTCGCCGCCACCAGCCGAAGGGAGGTACCGCCGTGCCCGCCACCACCGAACCGAACCTGCCGAACCGCTCCACCGGTGCCGACTTCCGGCTGCTGCTTCCCGCCGTCTCGGCCTGGGTGGTGACGGCCGCGCTCCTCGGCCTGGAGCCGGGGTACGACGTCCTCGCCTTCGGCCTGGCGGGTGCCGCCGCGCTGGCGGCCGTCCTGCTGCTCGTCAGGCCCGCGCTCCCACGCCGACGCGCAGCGGCGGTGACCTTGGCCGCCGTCCTGCTCACCGGAGCCGCCGCCGCGGTGGCCACCCCGCTGCACACCGCCGATCTGCACCGGGGTCCGCTGCCGGAGCTCGTCCGAGCGGCCGAGCACGCCCCGCCGCGATCCCCGGGCGAGCCCGCTCGGGTGGTGGAGGCGGAGCTGACCGTCGCGGGGGACCCGAAGTCCCACGCGGCCCGGGGCGGGACCACCGGCGGGCAGACCCTCCTCACCGTCGACGCGGTGGCCGACCGGGTCACGCTCCTGCCGGACGGGCGCAGTACCCGGACGCGAACCCCGGTGACCGTCATGGTCCGGGGCGCGGAATCCGGGCCCTGGCAGGGGCTGCTCCCGTCGGAGCGGCTGGTGGTGGAGGCCGAGGTGCGGCCCGCGGGAGACGGCTACGACACCGAGTGCGCGGCGCTGCTGGTCGTCCACGGCCCGCCCCGCCGCCTCGCGCCGCCGAACCTGCCGCAGCGGATCGCCGGGCGGCTGCGTGCCGGTCTGCGCACGGCCAGCGACGGGCTCCCGCCGGACGCGCGCGGACTGCTCCCGGGTTTGGTCGTGGGGGACACCTCGCGACTGCCCGACGACCTCGAGGACGCCTTCCGGGCCACCGACCTGGTGCACCTGGTGGCGGTGAGCGGGGCCAACCTGGCGATCGTCCTCGGCGCGCTGCTGGGCGCCCCGGGGCAGGCCGGCACCCCGGAACGGCGCGGGCTGGCCGCGCTGCTGGGGCTCTCGCTGCACACCAGCGCGCTGCTCGGGACGGCGCTGACGCTGGCCTTCGTCGCCGTCTGCCGGCCGGAGCCCAGCGTGCTGCGCGCGGCCGGGACGGGGCTGATCGGCATGCTCGCGCTGGCCACCGGCCGGCCCCGGCAGGCGGTGCCCGCGCTCGCCGGGGCGGTCCTGGTGCTCGTCCTGCTCGACCCGTTCCTGGCGCGTTCCTTCGGATTCCTGCTCTCGGTGCTCGCCACGGCCGGGCTGCTCGTCCTCGGGCCGCACTGGGCCGAGGCGCTGCGGTCCCGGCGCTGGCCGCACCACCTGGCGGGTGCCCTGGCGGCGACGGCCGCCGCCCAGGCCCTGTGCGCGCCGGTGACGGTGGTGCTGTCCGGGCACGTCAGCCTGGTCGGGATCCCGTGCAACCTGCTGGCCGAACTGGCGGTGGCTCCGGCGACCCTGCTCGGCTTCGGCGTGCTCGTGCTGCAGCCGCTCCTCCCGGACCTGGCCCGCCTGCTCGCGGAGCCGGCCGGAGTGCCGGTCGGCTGGCTCGCCCTGGTGGCGCGGCGCGGCGCCGAACTTCCGGGCGGCCAACTCTCCTGGCCGGGCGGGTGGTTCGGGACGGCGACGGTCGCGCTGGCCACCCTGGCGGCCTGCTGGGTGATGCCGCTCCTGCTGCCACGGCGAGCGCCGTCCGGCAAGCCCGTCCGTGCCCGGCGGCGGTGGGTGCGGGCGCTGGTGACGGGGGTGCTGCTCGTGGTCCTGCTGGCCGTGCTGCTGCGGCCACCGCAGCTCACCCGGATCGCGACCGGCTGGCCGCCGCCGGGGTGGCGGATGGTGATGTGCGACGTGGGCCAAGGGGACATGCTGGTGCTCGCGGCCGGTGCACCGGACAGCGCGGTGGTGGTCGATGCGGGGCCGGATCCGAACGCCGCCGACAGGTGCCTGCGGGATCTGGGTGTCACGGAAGTGCCGCTGTTGGTGGTGACGCACTTCCACGCCGATCACGTCGAGGGTGTGCCGGGGGTGGTCCGGGGCCGCCGGGTCGGAGCGATCGAGGGCACGACCCTGGACGATCCACCGGGTGAGGCGGCCCGGGTGGCGGGCTGGGCGGTCGGTGCCGGAGTCCCGCTGCTGCGCGCGGGGCGCGGTGAACGGCGCTCGGCGGGCCCGGGGTTGTCCTGGGAGGTGGTCTGGCCCGACGCCGGGGCGGCTGTCGAGGCCCCGGGGGCGAACAACGCGAGCGTCGCGCTGCTGGTGTCGGTGGCGGGCGGACTGCGGATGGCGTTGCTCGGGGACCTCGAACCGCCTGCCCAGTCGGCGCTGCTGGGCCGGTTGGGGCGGGTGGACGTCCTGAAGGTGGCGCACCATGGATCGGCGCATCAGGACTGGGCTTTGACCGGTGCGTTGCGTCCCCGGCTGGCATTGATCTCGTGCGGCGAGGGAAACGCGTACGGGCATCCGTCCGTGCGGACGGTGGACCGGCTGCGCGCGCTGGGTGCGAGCGTGCTGCGCACCGATCGGGTGGGCGACATCGCGGTGACGGGCGGATCGCCGGCCGTCCTCGGGGTGTCCGTGCACCCGCAGGCGGCGCACGAGGCGCGCAAGCCCCGCTCGCACGCTGCGGACGGAGCGCCCGACTCCCGTACCGGGCGGGGCTCGCACACCCCGCGAGCCCCGCCCGGCTGACCCCGCCCTCCTCTCCTCCCAACCATCAGGTGGGGAAGGGAAAGGGGTTGGGGTGGGGAGGAGGGAGGGGCGGGGGGCGGGGCGGGGCCCGGAGAACGATTGCGGCGCGCTCGACCGTCGAACGCGAGCTGGTGGAAGGGCCGGCCGGGTCAGCCTTCCTCGCGCCAGCCCTCGTGCTCGACGGCGAGGGCGTCGAGGGCGCGCAGCAGGGCCGGGGTCCAGCCCTCCTCCGGGGGCTCGACGACGACCAGCCACTGGGCGTCCTCGGCGTCGTCCTCGCCGGCCAGGGCGTCCCGGACGAGGTCGAGCTCGCCGAGGTCGGGGTGGGCGGCGCTGAGCTCCTCGGAGGCGTCCTCGGCGGCGTCGCGGTCGGGCAGGACGAGCAGTTGCCGGGCGTGCGGGTCGTTGACGTCCGGCAGGTCGGTGGTGTGGTTCTCGGTCACCGGACCATTCTCCAGGTCGGGTGATCGGCGCGGTCGGGCAGGTCGGGTCGGGCGGGCCGGGTCGGGCAGGTCGGGCTGGAGAGGCGGGACCGGGCGGGGCCGGGGGCCGGGGTCGCCCCGGGCGGGAGTGTCCGCGCCCCGTGGGATGCTGGTAGGCGATGGCCAGGAAGAGTGCACCCGACGACCTGCTCGCCCCGCTGACCCTCGCGGTCGGCCAGGAGGAGCTGCTGCTGGACCGCGCGGTTGCCCAGGTGGTGGCGGCGGCGAAGGCGGCGGACCCGGACACCGACGTGCGGGATCTGCCGCCCGGCAGCCTGCAGCCGGGCAGCCTGGCCGAGCTGACCACGCCGTCGCTGTTCGCCGAGCGCAAGGTGATCGTGGTGCGGGCCGCGCAGGACCTCTCCGCCGACTCGGTGAAGGAGGTCAAGGCGTACATCGAGGCGCCGGCCGAAGAAGTGATCATGGTGCTGGCGCACGCGGGCGGGGCCAAGGGCAAGGGCCTGCTGGACGCCGGGCGCAAGGCGGGCGGTCGCGAGGTGGCGTGCGCGAAGCTGACCAAGGCGAACGAGCGGCTGGCCTTCGTCCGGGGCGAGTTCCGTACGCTGGGCCGCTCGGCCACACCGGAGGCCTGCCAGGCCCTGCTGGACTCGCTCGGCAGCGACCTGCGCGAGCTGGCGGCCGCGTGCAGCCAGCTGACCTCGGACGTCGAGGGCGCGATCGACGAGACGGTGGTGGCCCGCTACTACAGCGGCCGGGCCGAGGCGACGGGCTTCGAGGTGGCCGACCTGGCGGTCACCGGCCGGGCCGCGGAGGCACTGGAGCGGCTGCGCTGGGCGCTGGCGGTGGGCCAGCCGCCGACCGGCATCACCTACGCACTGGCCTCCGGCGTGCGCAGCATCGGGCGGCTGGCGACCACCGGGCGGAACATGCGTCCGGCGGACCTGGCCCGCGAGTTGGGCATGCCGCCGTGGAAGGTCGATCGGGTGCGCCAGCAGATGCGCGGTTGGACGGGCGACGGGGTGGCCACCGCGCTGACCGCGATCGCCCAGGCCGACGCCGCCGTCAAGGGCGGCTCGGACGATCCGGCCTTCGCGCTGGAGCGCGCGGTGGTGGCCGTCGCCCGGGCGGCCCGGGCCGGGTCCCGCCCGGCGTACTGACGGCGGCGCGGCCACCGGACCGAACCCGGGACGAGCCGGACCCGGCTACCCGGCTACCCGGCTACTTGCCGACCCACCTGCCACCGCCTACGTGCCACCGCCTACGTGCCCATCGAGCGGACGGTCCCCCAGGCGCCGGCCCGCAGCGCCGCCGGAGCCCCGGAGCCCCGGAACCCCCGAGCCCCCGAGCCCCGGAACCCCAGACACGCGTGACCGACGACAGCGGTCGGGCCGCGGAACGCGACAGGCGCCGCAGTGGGCCTCTGGAGAGAGGCCGACTGCGGCGCCTGTCGTACTGCTTCGTACACCGCACCCGCGTGGCGAACGCAGGCCGCGTGCGGTGCGAGTCTCACGCGCCTCAGGGGTCCGGGTAGAGGGCCGGGTCCGTCCCGAGGCGGTGGGGGCCGAGGCCCCCGGGGCGTCAGGCCTGGGCGGCCGTGTTGACGCGCTTGGTGATGGCCGACTTCTTGTTGGCGGCCTGGTTGGCGTGGATGACGCCCTTGCTCACGGCCTTGTCCAGCGCCTTGGAGGCGGCGCGGGCCAGCACGGTGGCCTTCTCGGTCTCGCCGGCGGCAGCGGCCTCGCGGGCCTTGCGCAGGGCGGTCTTCAGCGAGGACTTGACGGCCTTGTTGCGCAGGCGCGCCTTCTCGTTGGTCTTGTTGCGCTTGATCTGGGACTTGATGTTCGCCACGAAGGAGCCTCAGTCTTGTCTAAAAGGATTGAACGGGCTGCACCGCGCGGCCGCCGGGCAGCTGAGAGGGCATGCCGGGGCCAGGTGCAGCAGCCCACGCTACCAGGGGCCCGCCACCCGCCCCAAACCGGGAGCCCGGCCCCACGGCGGGTCGCCTGCGCAGTAGTGGGTCGGCTACGCACTGAGCACCGGCTCCCCGTAGTGCTCGACCTCCGGGAACGGCCGGTAGAAGCGGTGCAGCAGCTCCCGCCACTGCCGGTACTCGGCTGAGCGGCGGAAGCCCTCGGTGTGGTCCGCGAGCGTCTCCCATTCCACCTGGAGGAGGAATCGCGAGCCGCGTCCTTCGTCGAGGCAGCGCCGCAGGTGCAGGGAGCGGAAGCCCTGTTGGACGGCGATCAGGGGCCGGGCCTCGGCGAAGGCGGCGAGGAACTCGTCCTCCTGTCCGGGCAGGACGTCGAGCAGGGCGCTTTCGAGGATCACGGGGTGTCATCCTGCCGCCTGGCGCGGGCCCGGAGAAGGTCCGGGCGGACCGAACGGCGGTCCGCGCCGTGGTCGTGGGAAGATGGGAGGAACTATTTCGATCGGACGAGACTGTCCGGTCCCCGGGAAAACCGGTCAGCGATGACCAGGACACCCCCGGCCCCGGACCAACGGAGAATCGGACCAAGGTGCCCGCGACCCCCAGCAATGTGCCAGAGCCCAGCCGTACCGACCCGGCGCTGATCCGCAACTTCTGCATCATCGCCCACATCGACCACGGCAAGTCGACGCTCGCAGACCGGATGCTGCAGATCACCGGCGTCGTCGACCCGCGGCAGATGCGCGCCCAGTACCTCGACCGCATGGACATCGAGCGCGAGCGCGGCATCACCATCAAGTCGCAGGCGGTCCGCCTCCCGTGGGCGCCGAAGACCGGTCCGAATGCCGGGACGACGCACATCCTCAACATGATCGACACCCCCGGCCACGTGGACTTCACGTACGAGGTGTCCCGCTCCCTCGCGGCCTGCGAGGGCACCATCCTGGTGGTCGACGCGGCCCAGGGCATCGAGGCGCAGACCCTCGCCAACCTGTACCTGGCGCTGGAGAACGACCTCACGATCGTCCCGGTGCTGAACAAGATCGACCTGCCGGCCGCCCAGCCGGAGAAGTACGCGGCGGAGATCGCGCACATCATCGGCTGCGACCCCTCGGACGTGCTGCAGGTCAGCGCCAAGACCGGCCTCGGCGTCGAGGACCTGCTGGACCACATCGTCAACACCATCCCGGCCCCGGTCGGCGTCAAGGACGCCCCGGCCCGCGCGATGATCTTCGACTCGGTGTACGACTCCTACCGCGGCGTGGTCACCTACGTGCGTGTCGTGGACGGGCAGCTCACCAAGCGCGAGCGGATCGCGATGATGTCCACCGGCGCCACCCACGAGCTGCTGGAGATCGGCGTCATCTCGCCCGAGCCGAAGGTCGCCGACGGCCTGGGCGTCGGCGAGGTGGGCTACATCATCACCGGCGTGAAGGACGTCCGGCAGTCCAAGGTGGGTGACACCATCACCTCGATGCACAAGGGTGCGACCGAGGCGCTGGGCGGCTACAAGGAGCCGCGCCCGATGGTGTTCTCCGGCCTGTACCCGCTGGACGGCTCGGACTACCCGCTGCTGCGCGACGCCCTGGACAAGCTGCGGCTGAACGACGCCGCGCTGGTGTACGAGCCGGAGACCTCGGTCGCGCTCGGCTTCGGCTACCGCTGCGGCTTCCTCGGCCTGCTGCACCTGGAGATCATCCGGGAGCGCCTGGAGCGCGAGTTCAACCTCGACCTGATCTCCACCGCCCCGAACGTGGTCTACCGGGTGGTCATGGAGGACGGCACCGAGCACATCGTCACCAACCCGAGCGAGTTCCCGACCGGCAAGCTTGCCGAGGTGTACGAGCCGGTCGTGCGCGGCACCATCCTGGCGCCCAACGAGTTCGTCGGCGCGATCATGGAGCTCTGCCAGTCCCGCCGCGGCAACCTCCAGGGCATGGACTACCTGTCCGAGGACCGGGTCGAGCTGCGCTACACCCTGCCGCTCGCCGAGATCGTCTTCGACTTCTTCGACCAGCTGAAGTCCAAGACCCGCGGCTACGCCTCGCTCGACTACGAGCCCATCGGCGAGCAGTCCGCCCAGCTGGTGAAGGTCGACATCCTGCTGCACGGCGACGCGGTGGACGCCTTCTCCGCGATCGTGCACAAGGACAAGGCCTACGGCTACGGCGTGATGATGGCAGGCAAGCTGCAGAAGCTGATCCCGCGCCAGCAGTTCGAGGTGCCGATCCAGGCGGCCATCGGCTCCCGGGTGATCGCCCGTGAGACGGTCCGCGCGATCCGCAAGGACGTCCTCGCCAAGTGCTACGGCGGTGACATCTCGCGCAAGCGCAAGCTGCTGGAGAAGCAGAAGGAAGGAAAGAAGCGGATGAAGATGGTCGGCCGCGTGGAGGTCCCGCAGGAGGCCTTCATCGCCGCGCTGTCCACCGACGCCGAGGCGCCGAAGGAAAAGAAGTAACCACAGGCGCGTGAGAGGGGCCCGGGCGGACAACCGCCCGGGCCCCTCCTCGTTCTCTCCGCCGGAGCGGGCCGCCGCAGCTTCCCCGCCGGAGCGGGCCGCCGCAGCTTCCGCCGCCGCAGCGCGCCGCGGACGAGGAGCCGGGGCGGTTCGGGCCCGCCCCGGCTCGGCACCGGCGGTGTGCGGCGGTCAGTCCACCTCGGCCACGGCCTCCGCGAACTGCGCCTGGTACAGCCGCGCGTAGGCGCCGTGAGCGGCGATCAGCTCGTCGTGCGAGCCCTGTTCGACGATCGAGCCGTTCTCCATCACCAGGATCACGTCGGCGTCCCGGATGGTGGAGAGCCGGTGCGCGATCACGAAGCTGGTGCGGCCGGTGCGCAGCCGGGCCATGGCCCGCTGGATCAGCACCTCGGTGCGGGTGTCGACGGAGCTGGTCGCCTCGTCCAGGACGAGGATCGACGGCTGGGCGAGGAACGCCCGGGCGATGGTGATCAGCTGCTTCTCGCCCGCGCTGACCCCGGCGCCGTCGTCGTCGATGACGGTGTCGTAGCCGTCCGGCAGGGTGCGCACGAAGCGGTCGACGTGGGCGGCCTTGGCGGCCTCGACGACCTGCTCGCGGGTGGCTCCCTGGGCGCCGTAGGCGATGTTGTCGGCGATGGTGCCGCCGAACAGCCAGGTGTCCTGGAGCACCATGCCGATGCCGGAGCGCAGGTCCTCGCGGGACATCGCGGAGACGTCGACCCCGTCGAGGGTGATGCGTCCGGAGCTGACCTCGTAGAACCGCATCAGGAGGTTGACCAGGGTGGTCTTGCCGGCGCCGGTGGGGCCGACGATGGCGACGGTCTGGCCGGGTTCGACCTTGAGCGAGAGGTCCTCGATGAGCGGCTTCTCGGGGTCGTAGCGGAAGGACACGTCCTGGAAGGCGACCCGGCCGTGGATGGTGTCGGGCCGCTCGGACACGGCCGGTTCGGGGGTCTGCTCGGGGGCGTCCAGCAGTTCGAAGACGCGCTCGGCGGAGGCGACCCCGGACTGCACCAGGTTGGCCATGCTGGCGACCTGGGTGAGCGGCTGGCTGAACTGCCGCGAGTACTGGATGAACGCCTGCACGTCGCCGATGGACAGCGCGCCGCTGGCCACCCGCAGGCCGCCGACGACCGCGACGAGCACGTACTGCAGGTTGCCGATCAGCATCATCGCGGGCTGGATGATCCCGGAGATGAACTGCGCCCGGAAGCTGGAGGTGTACAGCGCCTCGTTGTGCTCGCGGAAGGTCTCGGCGGACTCGCGCTGGCGGCCGAACACCTTGACCAGGGTGTGGCCGGTGTACATCTCCTCGATGTGCGCGTTGAGTTGGCCGGTGGACTTCCACTGCTGGACGAACTGGGGCTGCGCCCGCTTGCCGACCTTGGCGGCGACGGCCACCGACAGCGGCACCGAGACCAGGGCGATCGTCGCCAGCAGCGGGGAGATCCAGAACATCATGGCCAGTACGCCGACCACGGTGAGCAGCGAGTTGACGACCTGTCCCATGGTCTGCTGCATGGACTGGCTGATGTTGTCGATGTCGTTGGTGACCCGGCTGAGCACCTCGCCGCGCGGCTGCTTGTCGAAGTAGCTGAGCGGCAGTCGGGCGATTTTGGCCTCGACGTCCTGGCGCAGCCGGTAGCCGGCCCGCTGGATCGCCGTGGTGGCCAGCCGGCCCTGGACGATGCCGAACAGGGCGGAGGCGAGGTAGATGACCAGCACCCAGAGCAGGACGGTGCCGATGGCGCCGAAGTCCATGCCCTGGCCGGGGGTGAAGTCCACCGAGGAGAGCAGGCCGGCGACGCCGCTCTCGCCGTGGGCGCGCAGCCCCTCGACGATCTGCGCCTTGGAGGTGCCGGGTTCGAAGCGGGCGCCGACGACGCCGGCGAAGATCAGGTCGGTGGCGTTGCCGAGGACCTTGGGGCCGGTGACGGCGCAGCCGATGCTGAGCACGCCGAGGGCCAGCACGCCGGAGATCAGGTTGCGTTCGGGGCGCAGCAGGGAGAGCAGCCGCTTGCCGGAGCCCTTGAAGTCCATGGACTTCTCGGTGCCCTGGCCGCCCATGAAGCGGCCCGGTCCGGCGGGGCCGCGGCGGGCGGCGGCGGCCTGCGAGTCGCTGGGCAGTTCGTCGGCGGGGTCCGCGGCCTTGGTGTCCGGGTCGGGCTGTGTGGTGTCCGTGGTCTCGGGGTCCGCGGTTCTGGTGTCCGCGGCCTCGGGGTCCGCTGTCGCGGTGTCCGCGGTCCTGGTGTCCGCGTCGGGCTTGCCGGGGGTGGTCACGCCGCCTCCTGCTCGGTGAGCTGGGAGAGCACGATCTCCCGGTACGTCGGGTTGTCGGCCATCAGTTCGTGGTGGGTGCCGGTGCCGACGACCGCGCCTTCGTCGAGGACGATGATCCGGTCGGCGTCGCGGATGGTGGAGACGCGCTGGGCGACGATCAGCACGGTGGCGTCGGAGGTCTCGCGGGCGAGGGCCTTGCGCAGCCTGGCGTCGGTGGCGTAGTCGAGCGCCGAGAAGGAGTCGTCGAACAGGTAGACGTCGGGCTGGCGGACCAGGGCCCGGGCGATGGCCAGGCGTTGGCGCTGGCCGCCGGAGACGTTGCCGCCGCCCTGGGCGATCGGGGCGTCCAGGCCTTCGGCCAGTTCCTCGACGAAGTCCTTGGCCTGGGCGATCTCCAGGGCGTGCCAGAGTTCCTCGTCGGTGGCGTCGGGCCGGCCGTAGCGGAGGTTGCTGGCGACGGTGCCGGAGAACAGGTAGGGCTTCTGCGGGACGAGGCCGACGCTCTCGGCGATCGTCTCGGGGGCGAGTTCGCGCACGTCGACGCCGTCGAGCAGGACCTGGCCGGAGGTGGCGTCGAACAGCCGGGGCACGAGTCCGAGCAGGGTGGACTTGCCGCTGCCGGTGGAGCCGATGACGGCGGTGGTCTCGCCGGGGCGGGCGGTGATGGCGATGCCGCGCAGCACCGAGGCCTCGGCGCCGGGGTAGCGGAAGTCGACGTCGCGCAGTTCCAGGTTGCCGCGGCGCAGCACCTCGGTGATCGGCGCGGCGGGCGGGACGACGCTGGAGGAGGTGCCGAGGACCTCCTCGATGCGCTCGGCGCAGACCTCGGCGCGCGGCACCATCATGAACATGAAGGTGGCCATCATGACGCTCATCAGGATCTGCATCAGGTAGGAGAGGAAGGCGGTGAGCGCGCCGATCTGCATGCCGCCGTTGTCGATCCGGTGGGCGCCGAACCAGAGCACGGCGACGCTGGAGACGTTCACGACCAGCATCACGGCCGGGAACATGAACGACATCAGCCGGCCGACCTGGAGGGCGGTGTCGGTGAGGTCCCCGTTGGCCTTGGCGAAGCGGGCCTGCTCGTGGTCGTCCTTGACGAAGGCGCGGATGACCCGGATGCCGGTGATCTGCTCGCGCAGGACCCGGTTCACGGTGTCGATCCGGGTCTGCATGCTGCGGAACTTGGGGCGCAGCGAGCGGACCAGGAGGAGGACGACGGCGCCGAGCAGCGGGATGACCGCGAGCAGCAGGCCGGACAGCGGCACGTCCTGGTTGAGGGCCATGATGATGCCGCCGACGCACATGATCGGGGCGGCCACCATGAGCGTGAAGCTCATCAGGGCCAGCATCTGGACCTGTTGGACGTCGTTGGTGGTGCGGGTGATCAGCGAGGGGGCGCCGAACTGGCCGACCTCGCGGGCGGAGAAGCTCTGCACCCGGTCGAAGACGGCGGCGCGGACGTCCCGGCCGAAGGCCATGGCGGTGCGGGATCCGTAGTAGACGGCGCCGATCGAGCAGAGCGCCTGGACCAGGGTGATGCCGATCATCACCCCGCCCACTTGCAGGATGTAGCCGGTGTCGCCCTTGACCACGCCGTCGTCGATGATGTCGGCGTTGAGCGTCGGCAGGTAGAGCGCCGCCAGGGTGGACACCAGTTGGAGCCCCACGAGCAGCGCGATCGGTCGGGAGTACGGGCGCAGGTACGCCCTGAGAAGTCTGATCAGCACTGGCACACTCTTGTCGTCGACGGGTGGATTCGCATCCCGATTCTCGTTCTTTGGTGGACTCGTACAGGAGATTCACGAGTTGTGGATCGCAGGTTTGCCCAGTCCTTTGCCGAACCGTACGGCGGGCCCGGTTGCAGGGGTTCACCGGGGCGCGGGGCGGAGTCGTCGTCGGGCACCGGTGGTGCGGTGGTGTGCCGGCCGGGCCCCGCCCTCTTACGGAATGACCGGTTTCCCCCTAGGCTGCTGATTGCCCCCTTGTTACTCGCCGGTATCGCCAGGGTTGACCGGGGGCCCGGCGACCGCCCCCCACGGGCGCCGAAACCATCCCTCAGACGGCCACCCGCCCCCGGAGGTCCTCGTTGAGTTCCGCGCAGTCCCTGATCGACTCCGGCAGTGCCGACTTGGTCGCCGGGCGTCCCGCCTCCGTTGCCCACCTCTTCCTGGAGCGGGTCGCCGCCACCCCGAATGCCGAGGCCTACCGCTACCCGGCCCCGGTCGACGAGCACGCCGCGGACAGCGCCCCCGGCGCCGAGCAGTGGCGCTCGCTGACCTGGGCGCAGACCGCGGCCCGGGTCAAGGCGGTGGCCGCCGGGCTGATGGCGCTCGGCATCCAGCCGGAGGACCGGGTGGCGCTCGCCTCCTCCACCCGGCTCGAATGGATCATCGCCGACCTCGGGAACATGTGCGCGGGTGCCGCCACCACGACCGTCTATCCCAGCACCAACGCCGACGAGACCGCGTTCATCCTCTCCAACTCCGGTTCCAGGGCGCTGTTCGCGGAGAACTCCGCCCAACTCGCCAAGGCCGTCGACCAGCTCGGACAGCTGCCCGAGCTGCGGACCGTCATCCTCTTCGACGCCGCCGAGGCCGACGCCCCCGGGACTGACGCCGCCGGGAGTGACGCCGCCGAGGCGGGCGCCCCAGAGGCCAGTACCCCCGAGGCCGAGGGTCTGAACGCCCTCACCGTGCTCACCCTCGCCGAGCTGGAGCAGCGCGGCGCCGAGTACCTGGAGCAGCACCCGGACGCGGTCGAGAAGACCGTCGCCGCGCTCGACAAGGAGCAGCTGGCCACCCTCATCTACACCTCCGGCACCACCGGCCGCCCCAAGGGCGTGCGCCTGGTGCACGACTGCTGGGCGTACGAGGCCCGGGCCCAGGAGGCCAGCGGGCTGCTGCGCTCCGACGACGTCCAGTTCATGTGGCTGCCGCTGTCGCACGTGTTCGGCAAGACGCTGATCTCCGGCCAGATCGCCACCGGCCACGTGATGGCCGTGGACGGCCGGGTCGACCGGATCATCCACAACCTGCCGGTCATCCGGCCGACCGTGATGGCCTCGGCGCCGCGCATCTTCGAGAAGGTCTACAACGGCATCGCCGGCCGGGCCCGGGCCGAGGGCGGCGCCAAGTACAAGATCTTCCGGTGGGCCGCCAAGGTCGCCCGCGAGCACGCCCGCGCCGTCCAGGAGAGCCGGATCGCCACCGGTGCCGGCACCGCCCCGCTGGGCCTCAGGCTCCAGCACGGCCTGGCCGACAAGCTGGTCTACGCCAAGATCCGCGCGGCCTTCGGCGGCCGGCTGCGCGGCGCCGTCTCCGGCAGCGCCGCGCTCGCGCCCGAGATCGGCTACTTCTTCCTCGGCGCCGGCGTGCCGATCCTGGAGGGCTACGGCCTCAGCGAGACCAGCGCCGGCTCCTGCGTCAACCGTGAGGAGGACATCCGGATCGGCACCGTGGGCCGCCCGCTGCCCGGCACCGAGGTCCGGATCGCCGAGGACGGCGAGATCCTGCTGCGCGGCCCCGGCGTCATGCGCGGCTACCACGACCTGCCCGAGAAGACCGCCGAGGTGCTGGAGGCCGACGGCTGGTTCCACACCGAGGACATCGGCGAGCTCGGCCCCGACGGCTTCCTGCGGATAACCGACCGCAAGAAGGACCTGTTCAAGACCTCCGGCGGCAAGTACGTCGCGCCCAGCGAGGTCGAGGGCAGGTTCAAGGCGGTCTGCCCGTTCGTCAGCAACATCCTGGTGATCGGCAACGGCCGCAACTTCTGCACCGCGCTGATCGGCCTGGACGAGGCGGTCATCATGCCGTGGGCCGCCGAGCACGGGCTGAAGGGCAAGTCCTACGCCGAGGTGACCGCCGACCCGCAGGTGCACCAGCTGATCGAGGGCTTCGTCAAGCGGCTCAACGCCGACCTCCAGCGCTGGCAGACGATCAAGAAGTTCCACCTGCTGCCGCGCGATCTCGACATCGAGCACGGCGAGCTCACCCCGAGCCTGAAGATCAAGCGCCCGGTGGTCGAGCGGACCTACGCGGACGCCGTCACCGCGATGTACGCGGGCGCCAACGAGGCCTGATCGGCCCCGCCCCCGTACGGCTCACCGGTTCGGGTGAGCCGTACGGGACAATGGGGTCATGCCCTCCGCACTCCCCGACGGCGAACCGGTGCCGTCCGACGGTTCCCTGCCCGCATCCGCCCGCACCGGTCTCGGGCAGCGGCCGTTCGGCTTCTACCTGCACGTGCCCTATTGCGCCAGCCGCTGCGGCTACTGCGACTTCAACACCTACACCGCCACCGAACTGCGCTCCTCCGGGGCGGTCGCCTCCCAGGAGACCTACGCGGACAACGTGGTCGCCGAGATCCGGCTGGCCCGCCAGGTCCTCGGCCCGGTCGACCTGCCGGTGCAGACCGTCTTCCTCGGCGGCGGCACCCCCACCCTGCTGCCCGCCCGCGACCTGGTGAAGATGCTCGCCGCGCTGCGCGAGGAGTTCGGGCTCGCCGACGGCGCCGAGGTCACCACCGAGGCCAACCCGGAGTCCGTCGACCCGGCCTACCTGGCCGAACTGCGCGAGGGCGGCTACAACCGGGTCTCCTTCGGCATGCAGAGCGCCCGCCCGCACGTCCTGAAGCTGCTCGACCGCCACCACACCCCCGGCCGCCCCGAGGCCTGCGTCGCCGAGGCCCGCGCCGCCGGCTTCGACCACGTCAACCTGGACCTCATCTACGGCACCCCCGGCGAGTCCGACGACGACTGGCGCGCCTCCCTGGACGCCGCCATCGGCGCCGGGCCCGACCACGTCTCCGCGTACTCCCTGATCGTCGAGGACGGCACCAAGCTCGCCGCCCGGGTCAAGCGCGGCGAACTGCCGATGATCGACGACGACGTGCACGCCGACCGCTACCTCATCGCCGAACAGGCGCTCAGCGCCGCCGGCTACACCTGGTACGAGGTCTCCAACTGGGCCACCACCCGCGAGGGCCGCTGCCGCCACAACGAGCTGTACTGGACCGGCGCCGACTGGTGGGGCGCCGGCCCGGGCGCGCACAGCCACGTCGGCGGCGTCCGCTGGTGGAACGCCAAGCACCCCGCCGCCTACGCCCAGGCCCTCGCCGAGGGCCGCACCCCCGCCCTGGGCCGCGAGGTGCTCGCCGAGGAGGACCGCCGGGTCGAGCGCATCCTGCTGGAACTGCGCCTCGCCGAGGGCATCCCGCTCACCCTCCTCACCGACACCGGCCGCCACGCCGCCGCCCGCCACCTCGCCGACGGCCTCCTCGCCGCCGAGCCGTACGCCGGGGGCCGCGCCGTCCTCACCCTCCAGGGCCGCCTGCTCGCCGACGCGGTCGTACGTGACCTGGTGGACTGACATTCGTTAGCGTGGGTGTCAGCCGTCGGAGGGAGCGTGCGATGACCGCCATCGATGATCGGATGACCGGGATCTTCGAGAACCTGGAGGTGCCGGAAGGCGTCAAGGCCGAGCTCATCAGGGGGGAAATCGTGATGATGGCGGGGCCTGACATGGTCCACAACCTCATCGTCCTGGCGATTCAGCACCAGCTTCCGTACGGCCGGTGGCGTCCGCTCACGACCCAGGACCTGAGGATCCCCGGCCAGGCGAGCGAACCCCAGCCCGACCTGGTCGTCTTCGAACGCGGGGCGGTCGAGGAGCACGGACGACTGCTGCCGTCGCCTGCCGTCACCCTGGTGGTCGAGGTGGTGTCGAAGACCAGCGTCGATCGTGATTACCGGACCAAGCGGGAGCTCTACGCCGAGGGCACCGTTCCTGCGTACCTGATCGTGGACCCGATCAAGGGGGTCTGCGTGCTGCTGACCGAGTTGGGCAAGCACCCCGGGTCCGGGCTCCCGAGGTACATGTCCGAGCGGACCAGTAAGTTCGGGGAGCCCGTCCCCATCGGCCTGCTCGATATCGATCTGGACACCACGGACTTTCAGCAGTACGTCTGACCGACCTCACTCCGGAATCGTCACGAAGTCGATCAACTCCTCGACTTTGCCCAGCAGTTCCGGCTCCAGGTCCTTGTAGCTGTCCACCGTGGAGAGGATCCGCTTCCAGGCGGCGGGGGTGTTCACCGGCCAGCCGAGGCGGCGGCAGACGCCCTCCTTCCACTCCTCGCCGCGCGGGACGGCGGGCCAGCCGGGGATGCCGACGGAGGCGGGCTTCACGGCCTGCCAGATGTCGATGTACGGGTGGCCGACGACCAGGACGGCGTCGCCGGTGACCTGGGCGGCGATGCGGTGCTCCTTGGTGCCGGGGAGCAGGTGGTCGACCAGGACGCCGAGGCGCCGGCCCGGGCCGGGGGCGAAGTCGGCGACGATCGCGGGCAGGTCGTCCACGCCCTCCAGGTACTCGACGACCACGCCCTCGATCCGCAGGTCGTCGCCCCAGACCCGCTCGACCAGTTCGGCGTCGTGCCGGCCCTCGACGTAGATCCGCGACTCGCGGGCGACCCGGGCCCGGGCGCCGGGGACGGCGACCGAGCCGGAGGCGGTGCGGCCCGGCGTGCGGGAGGGGGCGGGGCCGGCCGGGCGCACCAGGGTGACCGTCCGGCCCTCCAGCAGGAAGCCGCGCGGCACCAGCGGGAACACCCGGAGCTTGCCGAAGCGGTCCTCCAGGGTGACGGTGAAGCCCTCGGCGGTCTTCTCGCAGCGCACCACCGCGCCGCAGAAGCCGGTGGCGGCCTCCTCCACCACCAGGTCCCGTTCGGCGGTCACCTCCGGGGCGGGCTGCTGCTTCTTCCACGGCGGGGTCAGGTCGGGTCCGTACTGGCGGCTGTGCATGAAAGCGACTATACGGACGGACCGTCAGAGGCCCGGCGCGCCCCAGACCGGGAACCAGCGGCTGAGGTCCTTCTCCAGCCGCAGGTCGTTCCCGAGCGTCGCGTTGACCTGGAGCTCCAGCGGGCTGTTGCGCCGCTCCCCGCCGCCGGGCATCGGGGCGAAGGGGTAGAAGGTGCCGCGCTTGTAGAGGTAGACCAGAGCCAGCGACTGCCCGTCCGGGTTGCGGAAGCCGACCAGCGAGCAGAGCAGCTGCGGCCCGAAGCCGTTCGCCTCCAGCTCGCTGTTGACCGCGTGCAGGTCGTTGACCAGGTCCGGCAGTTCCTCGGGGGTGTGCCGGGCGAGCAGCCAGGAGTAGCCGTAGCCGTCCTTGGAGGCCTCGACCGGGACGCCGCCGCGCTCGGTGTCGGCGTCGAGCAGCGCCCGCACCTGCTGTTCGACCTGGCCGAAGGCCGCGCCCTCGACGGCGGCGAAGCAGACCGAGCCGAGCCCGGTGGGGGTGAACCCGGCCGCGGCCTCCAGGGTGAGGGCGGCGGACGGGACGCCGAACAGCTGGTCGAGGTCGGGCTTGACGGGCTTGGTGCGCCCGAACAGGGTGTCCAGGATTCCCACGGCGGTCCTTTCGGGGGAGGGAGTCGGGAGGAGCCAGGAGGGGGGCGGGAGGGCCGCAGGGGGCCGGGGCCTCAGCGGCCGAGCTGCTCGGAGATCTTCGCCAGCTCCGCGAGCCGCTTCTCCAGCGTCGGGTGGGTGGAGAACAGCTGCGAGGCGGTCTCCCGGGCGCTCAGCGCGGGGGCGAAGTAGAAGGCGTTGTAGGGCTGTGCCTGGCGCAGGTCCTTGCTGGGGATGGCGGCGATCTGGCCGGTGACCTTGGTGAGCGCGGAGGCGAGGGCGCTGGGCCGGCCGGTGAGCTGGGCGGCGGCGCGGTCGGCGGCGAGTTCCCGGTAGCGGGACAGGAGCCGGGTGAGCAGGAAGCTGATGGCGTAGACGACCATCGACACCAGCGGGATGATCAGGGCGACGATGGCCGCGTTCTGGTCGTTGTTGTTGCGGTTGCCGCCCATGAACCCGCCGTACATGGCGATCCGGGTCATGGCCCCGGCGAGGACGCCGAGGAAGCCGGCGATGGTCATCACCGCGACGTCCCGGTGGGCGACGTGGGACAGCTCGTGGGCGAGGACGCCCTCCAGTTCCTCGGGCTCCAGCCGGCGCAGCAGGCCGGTGGTGACGCACACCACGGCGTTCTGCGGGTTGCGGCCGGTGGCGAAGGCGTTCGGCATGTCGTTGTCGGCGACCGCCACCCGGGGTTTGGGCATGTCGGCCAGCGCGCAGAGCCGGTCGATGGTGCCGTGCAGTTGCGGGTACTGCTCAGGGGTCACCTGGTGGGCGCCCATGGCCCGTTCGGTGATCTTGTCGCTGAACCAGAACTGGGCCACGAACAGCCCGCCGGAGATCAGGACGATCAGTGGCCAGGCGCCGCGCAGCAGCACGATCAGCAGACCGGTGAAACCGACGTACAGCAGCCCGATCACGAACATCGTCACGACCATGCGGCCGGTCAGGCCGCGGTCGGGCGCGAAACGGGTGTGCTGGCCCGAGCTCGACATTGCTTGCTCCTCCATTCGCCGTCGTCTTCGATGCTGCCACCCGGACGGCCCTGCGGCACCACCCCCGCGCCGGGAACTGCGGGCAGGATCACTCCGGCCGGGCCGTTCCTGCCGTTGGGCCCGGGCCTTACACTGGCAGGTACGGTTTTGGCACTCGCAGGTTCAGAGTGCCAAAGCGGGTGCCGGAGCCGGGATCCTCCCGGAGCGGGCAGCAGCATGCGTGACACGAACGGACAACGTGCGAAGACGGAGGTGTGTGCCCCATGGCCGGTGAGGTTCGCCAGCTGGACGACCGCAAGCTCGCCGTGCTCCGCGCGATCGTCCAGGACTACGTGGGCACCGAGGAGCCGGTCGGCTCCAAGGCCCTGGTGGAGCGGCACAACCTCGGAGTCTCCCCGGCGACCGTGCGCAACGACATGGCGGCGCTGGAGGAGGAGGGCTACATCCACCAGCCGCACACCAGCGCCGGGCGCATCCCCACCGACAAGGGGTACCGCCTGTTCGTCGACAAGCTCGCCGAGGTCAAGCCGATGAGCGCCCCCGAGCGCCGGGCGATCCGGCACTTCCTGGACGGCGCCGTCGACCTGGACGACGTGGTCATGCGGACGGTGCGGCTGCTCGCCCAGCTCACCCGGCAGGTCGCGGTGGTGCAGTACCCCTCGCTGTCGCGGTCCACCGTCCGGCACATCGAGCTGGTGGCGCTGGCACCGACCAAGGTGATGCTGGTCCTGATCACCAACACCGGCCGGGTCGAGCAGCGGATGGTCGACTGCCCGGGCCCGGTCGGCGAGACGGTCCTGGCGGACCTGCGGGCCCGGATCAACGCGCGGGCCGTCGGCCAGCGGCTGCCGGACGTGCCGGGGTTCCTGGAGGAGCTCCCGGCAGGTTTCGAGCCGCCGGACCGCCCGACCGTCAGCACGGTCCTGGCGACGCTGTTCGAAGCGCTCGCCGAGCAGAACGAGGAGCGGATCATGCTGGCCGGCACGGCCAACCTGACCCGCTTCGGGCACGACTTCCCCCTGACCATCCAGCCGGTGCTGGAAGCCCTGGAGGAGCAGGTCGTCCTGCTCCGTCTCCTGGGTGAGACGGCGGACGCCGCGATGACGGTCCGGATCGGGCGGGAGATCGCCTACGAGGGGCTGAATTCCACCTCGGTGGTGTCGGTCGGTTACGGTTCGGGCGACGAGAGCGTGGCCAAACTGGGTGTGATCGGTCCGACCCGGATGGACTATCCGGGCACAATGGGGGCGGTGCGTGCGGTGGCGCGGTACGTGGGCCAGATCCTGGCCGAGTCGTAGCACAGGCCGCCGTCGGAACCTCTGACGGCGGTGTCCAGTCGCAGCACTACTACAGGCGGAACAAGCGGAGCATTTGGTGGCCACGGACTACTACGCGGTACTCGGCGTCCGACGGGATGCGGGGCAGGACGAGATCAAGAAGGCCTTCCGACGCCTGGCACGCGAACTGCACCCGGACGTCAACCCGGACCCGAAGACGCAGGAGCGGTTCAAGGAGATCAACGCCGCTTACGAGGTGCTCTCCGACCCGCAGAAGCGCCAGGTCTACGACCTCGGCGGTGACCCGCTCTCGCCGGGCGGCGGGGGCGCGGGCGGCTTCGGCGCGGGGGCGGCCGGCTTCGGCTTCTCCGACATCATGGACGCCTTCTTCGGCGCCGCGGCCGGCCAGCGCGGCCCGCGCTCGCGCACCCGCCGCGGCCAGGACGCCATGATCCGGCTGGAGATCACCCTGGAGGAGGCCGCCTTCGGCACCACCAAGGAACTCCAGGTCGACACGGCCGTCACCTGCACCACGTGCAGCGGTGAGGGCGCGGCCCCCGGCACCTCCGCGCAGACCTGCGACATGTGTCGCGGCAGGGGCGAGGTCTCCCAGGTCACCCGGTCGTTCCTGGGCCAGGTCATGACCTCCCGGCCCTGCCCGCAGTGCCAGGGCTTCGGCACGGTCGTGCCGACCCCGTGCCCGGAGTGCGCCGGCGACGGCCGGGTCCGCGCCCGGCGCACCCTGACGGTCAAGATCCCGGCCGGTGTCGACAACGGCACCCGGATCCAGCTGGCCGGCGAGGGCGAGGTCGGCCCCGGCGGCGGCCCGGCCGGCGACCTGTACGTCGAGATCGCCGAGACCACCCACACCGTCTTCCAGCGGCGCGGGGACGATCTGCACTGCACCGTCACCATCCCGATGACGGCCGCGTCCCTCGGCACCCAGGTGCCGCTGCAGACCCTGGACGGGCTGGAGGAGCTCGACATCAGGCCCGGCACCCAGTCCGGCCAGTCGATCCCGCTGCACGGCCGCGGCATCACGCACCTGCGCGGCGGCGGCCGAGGCGACCTGATAGTGCATGTCGAGGTGCAGACGCCCACCAAGCTCGACCCCGAGCAGGAGGAGCTGCTGCGCCGGCTCGCGGTGCTGCGCGGCGAGGAGCGGCCGTCCGGCCAGTTCGCGCCGGGCCAGCAGGGCCTGTTCTCGCGCCTCAAGGACGCGTTCAACGGCCGCTAGGCCCTAGGCCGGGGCCGCTCGCTGGGCCCTGGCCGTCCGCGCGGGGGTGCCGGGTTCTGCCCGGCGCCCCTTTCGCGTTCCCGATCCGCCCCACCCCCCGGAGGTTCCCCGCATGACCGCCCCCGTCTTCGTCGTCGAGACCGAGCGGATCGCCGCCGCCGCGCCCGGCTCCGTGGTGCGCCTCGACGGGCCGGAGGGGCGGCACGCGGCCGCGGTGAAGCGGCTGGCGGCGGGCGAGGCGGTGACCCTCGCCGACGGGCTGGGCCTCGGGGTGGACGGGACGGTCGCCGCGGTGCTCGGCAAGGACGCGATCGACGTCACGGTGGCCGCCGTCCGCCGGGAGCCCGAGCCGGCGCCGCGGATCGTCGTCGTCCAGGCGCTGCCCAAGGGCGACCGCGGCGAGCTCGCGGTGGAGACCATGACCGAGGTCGGCGTGGACGTGATCGTCCCGTGGGCCGCCTCGCGCTGCATCACGCAGTGGAAGGGCGAGCGGGGCGCCAAGGCGCTGGCCAAGTGGCGGGCCACCGCCCGGGAGGCCGGCAAGCAGTCCCGCCGGCTGCGCTTCCCCGAGGTGCGCGAGCCGGCGACCACCCGGCAGCTGGCGCCGCTGCTGGCCCAGGCCGCGTTCGCCGCCGTGCTGCACGAGGAGGGCGCCGAGCCGCTGGCGCTGGCCGCGCTGCCCGCGGCCGGGGACGTGGTGCTGGTGGTCGGCCCGGAGGGCGGGGTCTCCCCGGAGGAGCTGGCCGCGTTCGCCGAGGCGGGCGCCGGGCCGTACCGGCTGGGCCCCTCGGTGCTGCGCACCTCCACCGCCGGGGTGGCCGCCGGCGCCCTGCTGCTGGGGCGCACCGGCCGCTGGTCGTAGCCGGCCCGCCCGTGCGGTCGGAGTCTGCCCGAACCGGCCCGCGCCGTGCGCGCGCGTGCCTACGCTGACCGCGTGACGGAACCCCTGAGCACCTCTGCGGGCGCCTACCTGCGCCACCCCCATCTGCACGGTGACCTGGTCACCTTCGTCGCCGAGGACGACGTCTGGCTGGCCCCGCTGGACGGTGGCCGGGCCTGGCGGCTGACGGCCGATCACCTGCCCGTCCGGCACCCCCGGTTCGCCCCCGACGGGCGGCACATCGCCTTCACCTCCACCCGGGACGGCGCGCCCGAGGTGCACGTGGTGCCGGTGGACGGCGGGCCGTCCCGGCGGCTCACCCACTGGGGCAGCGAGCAGACCGAGGTGCGGGGCTGGACGGCCGACGGGCGCCCGATCGCCCTCACCACCGCCGGTGAGGCGACCCTGCGCCGCAGCTGGGCGCACGCCGTGCCGCTGGACGGCGGCGAGTCGGTGCGGCTGCCGTACGGGCCGGTCGGCGGGCTCGCCTTCGAGCCGGGCGGCGACCGCGTGCTGCTGGGCACCGTCAACAACCGCGAGCCGGCCTGGTGGAAGCGCTACCGGGGCGGCCGGGCGGGCAAGTTGTGGATCGGGCGGGACGAATTCGTCCGCGTCCACGAGGAGTTGGACGGCCAGCTCGACTCGCCGCTGTGGGTGGGGGAGCGGATCGCCTTCCTCTCCGACCACGAGGGCGTCGGCGAGCTCTACTCCAGCCTTCCGGACGGCTCCGACCTGCGCCGTCACACCACCGACCCGGACGGCTTCTACGCCCGCAACGCCGGCACCGACGGCACCCGGGCGGTGTTCCACCGGGCCGGCGACGTCTGGCTGCTGGACGACCTGGCGGGAGCCGCGCCCCGCCGCCTCGACATCCGGCTGGCCGGCCCGCGCAGCGGCCGCCGCCCCCGACCGGTGCACGCCGCGCACTGGCTGGAGTCCGCCGCCCCCGACCGCACCGGCCGGGCCGGCGCCGTGGTGGTGCGCGGCGACGTGCACTGGCTGACCCACCGCGAGGGCCCGGCCCGGGTGCTGGACGAGACCCCGGGGGTGCGCGGGCGGCTGGCCCGGGTGGTGCCGGGCGAGGACGGCGCCCAGGGCGTGCTGTGGGTGTCCGACGCCGAGGGCGAGGACGCCCTGGAGTTCGCCCCCGACGCCCAGGGCGCCGAGCGCCGCCGGCTGGCCGCCGGGCGGATCGGCCGGGTCAACTCCCTGGCGGTGTCCCCGGACGGCAGGCAGGCCGCGCTCGGCGTGCACGACGGCCGGGTCCTGCTGGTCGCGCTCGCCGACGGCACCGTGCACGAGCTGGACCGCAGCGCCGACGGCGAGGTCGGCGGGCTGGCCTTCAGCCCGGACTCGGCCTGGCTGGCCTGGTCGCGGCCGGTGCACCGGCTGGGCCCGTACTCGCTGCGCCAGATCGTGCTGGCCGACCTGGCGACCCGGACGGTCGGCGAGGTCACCCAGGAGCGCTTCATCGACACCTCGCCGGCCTTCACCGCGGACGGCCGCTACCTGGCGTTCCTGTCGGTGCGCAACTTCGACCCGGTCTACGACTCGCACGTCTTCGACCTGTCGTTCCCCAACGGCTGCCGCCCGTACCTGATCACGCTGGCCGCCGACACGCCGTCCCCGTTCGGGCCGCAGCGGGCCGGGCGCCCGCTCGGCGGGGAGGAGGACGAGTCGCGCGGCAGGAAGGCGGACGGCGAGGAGGCCGCCGGCGACGCCGCGCCGGTGACCAGGGTCGACCTGGACGGCATCGCGGACCGGATCGTCCCGTTCCCGGTCGAGGGCGGCCGGTTCGACGCGCTCAGGGCCGCCAAGGACGGCGTGCTGTGGACCCGCGCCCCGCTGCTCGGCGAACTCGGCGACGAGGCGGCCTCGCCCGAGGACGAGCGGCCCCGGCCGGTGCTGGAGCGCTTCGACCTGAAGAAGCGCCGCGTCGAGCAACTGGTGCACGGCGTGGACGGCTTCGCGGTCAGCGGGGACGGCACCTGGGTGGCCGTGCTGGACGGGGGCGAGCTGCGGATCGTCCCGGCCGAGCACAAGGCGGGCGGCGAGGACGACGAGGTGGGCGTCGACCTGACCAGGCTGCGGGTCACCGTCGACCCGGCCGCCGAGTGGCGGCAGATGTACGCCGAGAACGGCCGCCTGATGCGCGACAACTTCTGGCGCCCCGACCTCGGCGGCGTCGACTGGGCCGGCGTGCTGGACCGCTACCGGCCGCTCGTGGAACGCCTCGGCTCGCACGACGACCTGGTCGACCTGCTCTGGGAGGTGCACGGCGAACTCGGCACCTCGCACGCCTACGTCGTCCCGTACGGCCGGTACACCGAGCCCGCCCGGCGCCAGGGCCTGCTCGGCGCGGACCTCGCCAGGGACGGCGACCGGTGGCGGATCGCCCGCATCCTGCCCGGCGAGTCCTCCGACCCCCGGGCCCGCTCGCCGCTGGCCGCGCCCGGCGCCGCGATCCGCCCGGGCGACGCGGTCCTCGCCGTCAACGGCCGCCCGGTGGACCCGGTCACCGGCCCGGCCCCGCTGCTGGCCGGCACCGCCGGGCAGCCGGTCGAGCTGACCGTGGCCGGCAAGGACGGCACCGACCAGCGCCACCCGGTGGTCGTCCCGATCGCCGACGAGGAGCCGCTGCGCTACCACGACTGGGTGGCCGGTCGGCGGGCCGCGGTGCGCGAGCTGTCCGGCGGCCGGCTCGGCTACCTGCACATCCCCGACATGCAGTCGGCCGGCTGGGCCCAGATCCACCGCGACCTGGCCGTGGAGCTGGCCAGGGACGGCGTGATCGTCGACGTCCGGGAGAACCGCGGCGGCCACACCTCGCAGCTGGTGATCGAGAAGCTCGCCCGCCGGATCGTCGGCTGGAACGCCATCCGGGACACCGACCACCCGGTGCCCTACCCCCTCGACGCCCCGCGCGGGCCGGTCGTCGCGCTCGCCAACGAGTTCTCCGGCTCGGACGGCGACGTCGTCAACGCCGTCATCCAGACGCTCGGCATCGGCCCGGTGGTCGGCACCCGCACCTGGGGCGGGGTGATCGGCATCGACAGCCGCTACCACCTGGTCGACGGCACCCTCGTCACCCAGCCCAAGTACGCGTACTGGCTGGAGAACTACGGCTGGGGCGTGGAGAACCACGGCGTCGACCCGGACGTCGAGGTGCCGATGGCCCCGCACCAGTGGGCCGCCGGCGAGGACCCGCAGCTGGCCGAGGGCGTGCGGATCGCCCTCGCCGCGCTCGCCGCGGCCCCGCCCCGCACGGCCCCGCCGATGCCCTGGGCGTAGGGCACGCCCCCGTCGCCCTCGGCGGGCGGGAGAGCAGCCGAACGGGAGGTCGGCCCGGCCGACTTCCCGCTAGGCTGCGCCCGTACGGCCCCAGACCAGACACGAACCGAGGAGAAGCCGATGGCCGGCGAGCCGCAGCCCGACTGCCTGTTCTGCAAGATCGTTGCGGGCGAGATCCCGGCGACCGTGGTGCGCAAGACCGAGCGCGTCCTCGCCTTCCGCGACATCGCCCCCAAGGCGCCGCTGCACGTCCTGGTCATCCCGCACGTCCACTACCCGAACGCCGCCGCGCTGGCCGCCGCCGAGCCGGAGATCGCCGGTGAACTCCTCGCCGAGGCGGGCGCGGTGGCCAGGGACGAGGGCGTCGAGGACTACCGGCTGATCTTCAACACCGGGGCCGGCGCCGGCCAGACGGTCTTCCACGCCCACGTCCACGTGCTCGGCGGCAAGCCGATGACCGAGAGCATGGTCTGACCTACGTGTCACAGCGCGAACTCGTCGTCCTCGGCACCGCCAGCCAGGTGCCCACCCGGCACCGCAACCACAACGGCTACCTGCTCCGCTGGGACGGCGAGGGCCTGCTGTTCGACCCCGGCGAGGGCACCCAGCGGCAGATGCTGCTGGCCGGCGTCTCGGCCACCCAGATCACCCGGATCGCCGTCACGCACTTCCACGGCGACCACTGCCTGGGCCTCGCCGGGGTGATCCAGCGGATCAACCTGGACCGCGTCCCCCACCCGGTGGACGTCTACTTCCCGGCCTCCGGCGAGGTCTACTTCGAGCGGCTGCGGCACGCCACCGCCTACCACGAGACGGCCGTCCTGCGGCCCCGGCCGATCGACGAGCCGGGCCCGCTGCCCGCGCCCGGCGCCCGCTTCGCGCTGGACGCCGTGCGGCTGTCCCACCCCGTGGAGTCCTTCGGCTACCGGCTGTCCGAGCCGGACGGCCGCCGCCTGGTGCCCGAACGCCTCGCCGCGCTGGGCGTCTTCGGCCCCGCGGTCGGCCGCCTCCAGCACGAGGGGGCGATCGAGGCGGACGGCCGGCGGGTCACCCTGGAGGAGGTCAGCGAGCCCCGGCCGGGCCAGCGCTTCGCCTTCGTGATGGACACCCGGCTCTGCGACGGCGTGTACGAACTCGCCGAGGGCGCCGACCTGTTGGTCGCCGAGTCGACCTTCACCGACGCCGACTCCCGGCTCGCCGAGGAGCACGGCCACCTCACCGCCGGGCAGGCCGCCAAGGCCGCCGCCGAGGCCGGCGTGCGCACCCTGGTGCTGACCCACTTCTCCCAGCGCTACCCGGACCTGGGCCAGCATCTGGCCGACGCCCGCAAGCACTTCGACGGCGAGCTGGTGCTCGCCGCCGACCTCGCCCGGGTGCCCGTCCCCGTCCGGCGCCAGCCGTGAACCCGGCCCGCACCCCGTGAAAAGCGCTCGCGCCGCTCCCCGATCTGCCGCAGCATCGTCGGGTGCGGCCCCGCCGCCCGCCGCGGCGACCACGTGCGCGGCGTACCCTGGTGCCCCGGAGAGACCGATCGGCACACGACACCACGGATGGGATGAGGCAGGCCCAGCGCCGACCTATGAGTGACACATCGCAGACCCGTACGAACGGACAGTCGCGCCCCGAACCGGCCGACGACGGTCGCGTCAGCGCCCGGATCGTCATCCCCGAGAAGCACCCGATGGTCACCCTGCTCGGCACGGCGGACTCGCTGCTGCGCGTGATCGAGCAGGGCTTTCCCGCCGCCGACATCCACGTCCGCGGCAACGAGGTGACCGCCACCGGAGCGCGCGCCGAGGTCGCCCTCGTGCAGCGGCTCTTCACCGAGATGATGCTGGTGCTGCGCACCGGCCAGCCCTTGACGGAGGATTCCGTGGAGCGCTCCATCGCCATGCTCCGCGGTGCCGCGGAGGACCCGGACAGCCCGGCGCCGTCCCAGGTGTTCACCGCGAACATCCTGTCCAACCGGGGCCGCACGATCCGCCCCAAGACCCTCAACCAGCAGCGCTACGTCGAGGCGATCGACAAGCACACGATCGTCTTCGGCCTCGGCCCGGCCGGCACCGGCAAGACCTACCTCGCGATGGCCAAGGCCGTCCAGGCCCTCCAGGCCAAGGAGGTCAACCGGATCATCCTGACCCGCCCGGCCGTCGAGGCGGGGGAGCGGCTGGGCTTCCTGCCCGGCACCCTCTACGAGAAGATCGACCCGTACCTGCGCCCGCTGTACGACGCGCTGCACGACATGATGGACCCGGACTCCATCCCGCGCCTGATGGCGGCCGGCACCATCGAGGTCGCGCCGCTGGCCTACATGCGCGGCCGCACCCTCAACGACGCCTTCATCATCCTGGACGAGGCCCAGAACACCTCGCCCGAGCAGATGAAGATGTTCCTCACCCGCCTCGGTTTCAACTCCCGGGTGGTCGTCACCGGCGACACCAGCCAGATCGACCTCCCGGGCGGCACCCGCAGCGGCCTCAAGGTCGTCCAGGACATCCTGGCCGACGTGCCCGACATCCACTTCTCCGTCCTCACCAGCACCGACGTGGTCCGCCACAAGCTGGTCGGCCGGATCGTGGACGCCTACGAACGCTGGGACGCCAAGCAGGAGGCCGAGGAGAACCCCTCGCCCGCCCGCAAGCCGGCCCAGCGGCGCGGCTCCCGCGCACCCCGTCAGTCCCATCGCACCGAAAGCTGAGTACGCAGCCCGTCATGTCGATCGACATCGCCAACGAGTCCGGTTGGGACGCCGATGAGGAAGCCATCCTCGACGTCGCCCGCTTCGCCCTGGACAAGATGCGGATCCACCCGCAGTCCGAACTGTCCGTGATCCTGGTGGACGGAGCGGCGATGGAGGAGCTGCACATCCAGTGGATGGACCTCCCCGGCCCCACCGACGTGATGTCCTTCCCCATGGACGAGCTGCGCCCCGGCAAGGAGGGCGAGGAGCTGCCGCAGGGCCTGCTCGGCGACATCGTGCTCTGCCCGGAGGTCGCCGAGCAGCAGGGCAAGGCGGCCCCCTCCAAGCACTCGATGGACGAGGAGCTCCAACTGCTCACCGTCCACGGGGTGCTGCACGTCCTCGGGTACGACCACGAGGAGCCCGAGGAGGAGGAGGAGATGTTCGCCCTCCAGAAGCGCATCCTGGACGACTGGCGGGCGGGCCGGGGCCTCGGTGGTCTCTCCCCGGCCCCCACCACCCACTGAGCGCGGAGCCCGAACCCCTGTGAGTGGTGAAAGTACGAGCTTCATCCTCGGTGCCGTGCTCCTCGTCGTCCTCGGCTGGCTGGCCGCGTGCGCCGAGGCGGGCATCTCCCGGGTCTCCCGGTTCCGGGCGGAGGAGGCCGTGCGGGCCGGGCGGCGCGGCTCGGCCCGGCTGCTGACCGTCGCCTCCGACCCGATCCGCTACCTCAACCTGGCGACCCTGATCCGGGTGGCCAGCGAGATGGCGGCGGCCGTCCTGGTCACCGTGGTGTGCGTGCGCAACGTGGAGCCGATCTGGCAGGCCGTGCTGCTGGCGTTCGGCGTGATGGTGCTGGTGTCCTTCGTCGCGGTGGGGGTCTCGCCGCGCACGATCGGGCGCCAGCACCCGCTCACCACCGCGACCGCCGCCTCCTTCGTGCTGCTGCCGCTGGCCGCGGTGCTCGGCCCGATCCCGCGGCTGCTGATCCTGCTCGGCAACGCGCTGACCCCGGGCAAGGGCTACCGGGAGGGGCCGTTCGCCTCCGAGGCCGAACTGCGGGCGCTGGTCGACCTCGCCGAGAAGGACGACCTGATCGAGGACGAGGAGCGCCGGATGGTGCACTCGGTCTTCGAGCTGGGCGACACCATCGTCCGCGAGGTGATGGTGCCGCGCACCGACCTGGTGATGATCGAGCGGCACAAGACCGTCCGGCAGGCGCTCACCCTGGCGCTGCGCTCGGGCTTCTCGCGGATCCCCGTGGTCGGGGACAGCGAGGACGACGTGGTCGGCATCGTCTACCTGAAGGACCTGGTCCGGCGCACCCACATCAACCGGGAGGCGGAGTCCGAGGAGGTCGGCGCGGTGATGCGCCCGGCCGTCTTCGTACCGGACTCCAAGCCGGCCGGCGACCTGCTGCGCGAGATGCAGCAGCGCCGCTCGCACGTGGCGATCGTGATCGACGAGTACGGCGGCACGGCCGGCCTGGTCACCATCGAGGACGTCCTGGAGGAGATCGTCGGCGAGATCACCGACGAGTACGACCGGGAGATCGCGCCGGTGGAGGACCTCGGCGACGGCTCGTACCGGATCACCGCCCGGCTGCTGGTGGAGGACCTGGGCGAGCTGTTCGGCATCGAGCTGGAGGACGAGGACGTCGAGACCGTCGGCGGCCTGCTGGCCAAGCACCTCGGCCGGGTGCCGATCCCCGGCTCGGCCTGCGAGATCCCGCTGCCCGAGCCCGCCGGCACCGGGCTGACCGGCATCCTGCTGACCGCCGAGTCCTCGGCCGGGCGCCGCAACCGGATCGGCTCGATGGTCGCGACCCCGGTCCGCAAGGCCGCGGAGGCCGGGGCGGAGCCCGGCGAGTAGCGGTCGCGCCCCGGCGGAGCGACCATGGACAGCATGACGCATCAACTTCGCGCGGAGTACGGCCCGCAGGGTGCGACCGGCGGGGTCAAGGTCTGGCACGTGGTGCGCGACGGCGACCCCGCGACGGCGCTCTGCGGCCGCAGCCTGGCCGACGACGCCGAGACGCGGCCCGAGCAGGAGTGGGGCACCGGGCTGCGCTGCTGCCAGCAGTGCGGTTCGCTCTACATGCACGAGGTGCCGCACATGCAGGGGAGCCATCCCTACAGCTAGGGCGTGTCTGGTGGAGGTCGCCATGAAGCTGCAAGACGAACTGCCCGTGAACAGCCGGCTCGCCACGGTGTGGCGGATCGGGGCGGGGCTCGGGGGGATCTTCCTGATCGTGTTCGGGTGCCTGGGGCTGGCCGATCACCCGGGCTTCCTCGCCACCCACGGTGACCGGATCACCGGGCTGTCGACCAACGGGGCGCTGAGCATCCTGTCCATCGTGGCGGGCGCGATCCTGGTGGCGGGGGCGGTGGTCGGCGGCAACTTCGCGTCCAACCTGAACATGGTGGTCGGCGTGCTGTTCGTCCTGTCCGGCTTCTACGGCCTGGCGGTGCTCGGGCGGCCGGACGCCAACATCCTGAACTTCCGGATGTCGAACGTGCTGTTCGCCTTCATCTTCGGGGTGATCCTGACGACCTTCGGGATGTACGGCCGGGTGAGCAGTCACCTGCCGCACGACAACCCGTTCTGGCGCGAGCGCACGGAGCACGAGACGGCGCGGCCGTCCGGGCCGAAGACCTTCGTCAAGGTCCTCAACCCGAACCCCGGTCCGACCCACCCGGTCGGCCACTGAGCGGCCGCGGGGGCCGCCTATGCTCGGCGGCATGAGTGACATCGTCGAGCTCGACCCCGAAGACAAGAAGATCATCACCCTGGCCCGCTCGGCCCGCGCCCGCAACGGCGTCGCCGAGGGGGCCGCGGTGCGTGACGAGACCGGCCGGACGTACGTGGCCGGGACGGTCGCGCTGGAGTCGCTGCGGCTGAGCGCGCTGCAGACGGCGGTGGCGATGGCGGTGGCCAGCGGTGCGAAGTCGCTGGAGGCGGCGGCCGTGGTGAGCGAGGCGGAGCAGCCGGCCGAGGCCGACCTGGCGGCCGTCCGGGACCTCGGCGGGGCCGGGACGCCCGTGTTGCTGGCCGGTGTGGACGGGACGCTGCGGGTGGCGGCCGAGGCCCGCTGAGGGCTGCCGAGGGCTGCTTGAGGCCCGCCGGGGCCTGCTCAGGGCCCGCTGCGGCCTGCCGCGGCGGGCGATGCCGGGCGATGGCGGCGGCCTGGCGAACACCTGCCCGAACCGAGCGGATAGTCTCACCGGGGGAGTGAACTCGGTGAGGGGGCTGGGCACATGGGGGCGGTGGCGTTCTTCGCCGGGCTGCTGCTGTTCGTGATGGGGATGGGCAAGTGGCAGGAGACCGGCTCGCCGTACTGGCTCTGGGGTTCGGTCGCCTTCCTGGTCCTGTTGGTGGTGATGTCGGTGGTTTCGCGGGGCGGTCGCAAGGGCTGATCGGGCGGTGCGGGCGGGCCCGGGCAGCGCGACTCCGGTGATCAGGGAGAATGGAGCCCATGAGTGCCCCTTCCTCCTCGTACCGCTCCGGCTTCGCGTGCTTCGTCGGCCGACCCAACGCGGGCAAGTCGACCCTGACCAACGCTCTGGTGGGGACGAAGGTCGCGATCACCTCCGACCGCCCGCAGACCACCCGGCACACCGTGCGCGGCATCGTGCACCGCCCGGACTCCCAGCTCGTCCTGGTCGACACCCCCGGCCTGCACAAGCCGCGCACCCTGCTCGGCGAGCGCCTCAACGACCTGGTCCGCAGCACCTGGGCCGAGGTCGACGTGATCGGCTTCTGCCTGCCCGCCGACCAGAAGCTCGGCCCCGGCGACAAGTTCATCGCCAAGGAACTCGCCGAGGTCAAGAAGACCCCCAAGGTCGCCATCGTCACCAAGACCGACCTGGTCGACTCCAAGCGGCTCGCCGAGCAGCTGATCGCCATCCACCAGCTCGGTGAGGAACTGGGCATCGAGTGGGCCGAGATCATCCCGGTCTCGGCCGTCGGCGACAAGCAGGTGGAACTGGTCGGCGACCTGATCACCAAGCTGCTGCCGGAGGGCATGCCGCTCTACCCGGACGGCGACCTCACCGACGAGCCCGAGCAGATCATGGTCGCGGAGCTGATCCGCGAGGCCGCCCTGGAGGGCGTCCGGGACGAGCTGCCGCACTCGCTGGCCGTCGTGGTCGAGGAGATGCTCCCGCGCGAGGGCCGCCCGGCGGACCGCCCGCTGCTGGACATCCACGCCAACGTCTACATCGAGCGGCAGAGCCAGAAGGCGATCGTCATCGGCGCCAAGGGCGCGCGGCTCAAGCACGTCGGTACCACCGCCCGCAAGCACATCGAGGCGCTGCTCGGCACGCCGGTCTTCCTGGACCTGCACGTCAAGGTGGCCAAGGACTGGCAGCGCGACCCGAAGCAGCTGCGCAAGCTCGGCTTCTGAGCCCCGGCTCCCAGCGAAGGCCCGCCCGGATCTGATCGACCGGGCGGGCCTTCGGCGTGTCCGGGGACCGGTGGGGCTACGCGCCCTCGCGCAGGACCAGCGACACCAGTTCGCGCTGCGAGTCGGTGAGCTTCGGGTCGGCGCAGTAGACCGTCCGGCCGTCGACGGTGATCTCGTAGTGGAAGCCGTCCGGCACCCCGTACGAGGGCGCCCGCAGCCCGCCCGCGACGGCCTCGCGGGCGAGCGCGTGGACGTGCGGGGCGTCCGTGCGGTCGACGGTGTCGAGTTCCGCATGGCGGACGATCCCCGCGAAGCCGCCGGTCCGGGTCACCTGGATACGCATGGTGTCCATGGTGCTACCAGGGGAGGGAGTTTGCCGGTCTTTTCCCGGACCGTGACCTTAAGCCCGGCTCAACCTGGTCTCAATCGGTCCTCGGCCGGGGCCGTCGCCGGGGCCTTCACCGTGGCCGCCGGAGGGGCCGCCGGAGGGGCCGCCGGAGGGGTTCAGCCGGGGCTGACGCCCACCTGCGCCCAGGAGGCCGTCACGGTGTCCGCGACCGAGGACTGGTCGGGGTAGCGGGCCTTGGCGGCGGCCACGGTGGCCCGGGCGAAGGCGGTGAAGTCGGCGTCGGCGGTCAGCTGGTGGCCGGTCAGGGCGTCGTACCAGATCCGTCCGGCGCGGTCCCAGGCCTGGCCGCCGAGGGCGGTGGCCAGCAGGTAGAACGCGTGGTTGGGGATGCCGGAGTTGATGTGCACGCCGCCGTTGTCGTCGGTGGTGTCCACGTAGTCCCGCATGTGCGCGGGCTGCGGGTCCTTGCCGAGCCGGGGGTCGTCGTAGGCGGTGCCGGGGGCCTTCATCGAGCGCAGCGCCACGCCCTGGATGCCGGGGGCGAGCAGTCCGGCGCCGATCAGCCAGTCGGCGTGGGCGGCGTCCTGGCGCAGCGCGTACTGCTTGACCAGCGAGCCGAAGACGTCGGAGACCGACTCGTTGAGCGCGCCGGGCTGGTCCTGGTACTGCAGGCCGGCGGTGAACTGGGTGACACCGTGGGTGAGTTCGTGGCCGATGACGTCGACGCAGGCGGTGAAGTCGCCGAAGATCTCGCCGTCGCCGTCGCCGAAGACCATCTGGTGGCCGTTCCAGAAGGCGTTGTCGTAGTCCTGGCCGTAGTGCACGGTGGCGTCCAGGCGCAGCCCCCGGTTGTCGATCGAGCGGCGGCCGAAGACGGTGGCGTACAGGGCGAAGGTGTCGCCGAGGCCGTCGTAGGCGTGGTTGACGGACTGGTCGGTGACCGGGGCCTGGCCCTCGGTGCGGACGGTCCGGCCGGGCAGTCGCTGGCTGTGGGCGGTGTCGGCGATCAGCCGGCTGGGGGTCGGGCCGGTGCTGACGGGCGGGGGAGGGGCGAGGCGGGCCGCGCGGTGCGCGGTGTCGAGCAGGAGGGAGCGGGCGGCGGGCTCGTGACCGGCCTCGGCGAGGCGGTCCAGGACGTACGGCGGGACGATCGCGCAGATCGGAACTGCTGCAGTCATGTGGCCCAGGGTGAGGCCTCGATGACCGGTTGTCACCACTCTTGGCGTGACCGGTCGGTGTCTCAAGGGGTGGAACGGTGGCCCGGATCACTTCGGGGGCGCGCGGCCCTGGGTTACGCTGGGGCCATCATGCGCAACGGGCTGCTTCTTCTTAGCTGCCGCGTCGAGGGCCTGTAGTCCACAGGGCCGGCTCCCTCGCCGCGGGGATCGAGCTGTGCGCGTCATCCGGCGATCCAACGGAGGGTCGCGAGCGGCAGCTGCCGGCCAGTCGGTGTCGACCACCCCGACCCGCCCCCGCACCACGCATCACAGGAAGCCGAGAGTCATTCCATGACCGAGCAGAGCTCCGCCGCGCCCATCCCCGCCGGTCGCGCCTTCGTCGACCGTCCCACCCCGATCACCGCCGCGTCCGTGCGCCAGCTGCCCTCCGGCATGCGGTACGGGCGCTACCTGCCGTTCGACACCGTCGACCTGCCGGACCGCACCTGGCCGAGCACGGTGATCACCAAGGCGCCGCGCTGGCTCTCCACCGACCTGCGGGACGGCAACCAGGCGCTGATCGACCCGATGTCCCCGGCCCGCAAGCGCAAGATGTTCGACCTGCTGGTCGCGATGGGCTACAAGGAGATCGAGGTCGGCTTCCCGTCCTCCGGCGCCACCGACCACGCCTTCGTGCGGTCGCTGATCGAGGAGGGGGCGATCCCCGAGGACGTCACCATCTCGGTGCTGACGCAGGCCCGCGAGGAGCTGATCGAGAAGACCGTCGAGTCGCTGGTCGGCGCCCCGCGCGCGACGGTCCACCTGTACAACGCGACGGCGCCGCTGTTCCGCCGGGTGGTGTTCCGCAACGACCGGGCCGCCACCAAGGCGATCGCCACCGACGGCACCCGGCTGGTGATGGAGTACGCCGAGAAGCTGCTGGGCGAGGAGACCGTCTTCGGCTACCAGTACTCGCCGGAGATCTTCGTGGACACCGAGCTGGACTTCGCGCTGGAGGTCTGCGAGGCGGTCATGGACGTCTGGCAGCCGGGCGAGGGCCGCGAGATCATCCTGAACCTGCCGGCCACCATCGAGCGGGCCACCCCGAACGTGCAGGCCGACCAGTTCGAGTGGATGTCGCGCAACCTGTCGCGCCGCGAGTTCGTCTGCCTGTCGGTGCACCCGCACAACGACCGCGGCACCGCCGTCGCCTCCGCCGAACTGGCCTACATGGCGGGCGCGGACCGCATCGAGGGCTGCCTGTTCGGCCAGGGCGAGCGGACGGGCAACGTCGATCTGGTGACCCTGGGCATGAACCTGTTCTCGCAGGGCATCGACCCGCAGATCGACTTCTCCGACATCGACGAGGTGCGCCGCACCGCCGAGTACTGCAACCAGATGGAGGTACACCCGCGCCACCCGTACGCCGGCGACCTGGTGTACACCTCCTTCTCGGGCTCGCACCAGGACGCCATCAAGAAGGGCTTCGATGCCCTGGAGGCGGACGCGGCGGCGGTGGGCGTCCCGGTGGGGGAGCACACCTGGGGCGTGCCGTACCTGCCGATCGACCCGAAGGACGTCGGCCGCACCTACGAGGCGGTCATCCGGGTCAACAGCCAGTCCGGCAAGGGCGGTGTGGCGTACGTCCTGAAGAACGACCACAAGCTGGACCTGCCGCGCCGGATGCAGATCGAGTTCTCCCGGATCATCCAGGCCAAGACCGACGCCGAGGGCGGCGAGGTCACCCCGGCCGAGATCTGGCGGGTCTTCGAGGACGAGTACCTGCCGACCCCGGACAACCCGTGGGGCCGGATCTCGCTGAGCGGTTCGCGCACCCTGACCACCGAGGACGGCCGGGACGCGCTGATCGCCGGCGCGCTGGTGGACTCGGTACCGGTGACCCTGACCGGTGTCGGCAACGGCCCGGTCTCCGCCTTCACGGACGCGCTGGCCCGGATCGGTCTGGACGTCCGCGTCCTGGACTACGCCGAGCACGCGCTGAGCGAGGGCGGCGACGCCCAGGCCGCCGCGTACGTCGAGTGCGCGGTGGACGGCAAGGTGCTGTGGGGCGTCGGCATCGACGCCAACACTGTGCTGGCCTCGCTGAAGGCGATCATCAGCGCCGTCAACCGGGCACAGCGCGGGTAGTTCGTACGAGTGAGATGTGGCGGGGCCGTCCTCCGGGGCGGCCCTTCGCCGCGCCTGGGGCCAGTTGTGTCCTGCGCCACATTTTTTCGGGTCGGAAGCCGTTCGAGGTACTGACACGTGCCGGTAACCATGGCAACATCGATCCACCGGAAAGCCGGGTCGGTGGGACGGCCTCGGTGTCCGGTCGCGTGACCTGCCCATTGTTGTGCAGGCCGTCTGCCATGTCTGGGGAGTGGCGCCGTGACCAGGTTGTGGGGTGTTCGCCCGCGGTGGCGGACTGACGTTCTCGGTGACTTCTTCTGCCCGGGCTGTGGCGGGGACCGCAACTACCGCCGGCAGCACGGCCGGCGGTGGCTGCGGTTGCTGGGGACCCCGGTGGCCCCGCTCGGCCCGGTGATCGGCAGCGTGCAGTGCACCAGCTGCCACGGCCGCTACGGCGTCGAGAGCCTGGAACAGCCCACCTCCGTACGGCTCGGCGCGATGCTGCGGGACGCGCAGTACACCATCGCGCTCGCCCTGCTCGCGGCCGGCGGCACCGCGCACCGCGCGGCCCGCGAGTCGGCCTGCACGGCGGTGCGCGAGGCCGGGTTCGAGGACTGCGGCGAGGCCCAGGTGCTGGCCGCGCTCGCCGCGCTGTCCGGGCTCGGCGGCGAACTCTACGACGCCCACGGGATGGCCGGCGGCCTGGCCGTGGAACTGCACGCGGTGCTCGAACCGCTCGCCCCGCACCTGGCCCACCAGGGCCGGGAGCGGCTGCTGCTGCAGGGCGCGGCGATCGCCCTGTCCGACGGGCGCTACCTGCCGCAGGAGCGCGAGGCGCTGGCCGCGGTCGGGCGCTGTCTGGATCTACCGCAGTCGCGGGTCGGGGCGCTGCTGGAGGCGGCGACCCGGGCTCCGTACTAGACCTTCTCCGCTGCTCCGCAGTAACCGGACATCCTTCGCAGAACCGGGCCCGCTCCGCAGTGCCGGGCCTGTCGCGCAACCCCCCGAGCCATCTCCGATCCCCCACAAAACGGGCCCGAAATCCCCCTCCGGGCCCGCCGTGACCCGCACCGCTCGGTCCTCCCCCACGGACCCGGTGCGGGCAACACGGCTGTCGGCGGCCGGGGCGCGCCGTGGGGGAGAATGGTTCCCATGAGTCTTTTCCGGGACGACGGCGTCGTGCTGCGGGCGCAGAAGCTCGGCGAGGCCGATCGGATCATCACCCTGCTGACCCGGCACCACGGCAAGGTGCGGGCGGTGGCGCGCGGGGTGCGCAAGACCAAGTCCAAGTTCGGCGCCCGGCTGGAGCCGTTCTCGCACGTGGACGTGCAGTTCTTCAGCCGGGGGAGTGAGCTGATCGGCCGTGGGTTGCCGCTGTGCACCCAGGTGGAGACGATCGCGCCGTACGGCGGTTCGATCGTCACCGACTACGGCCGCTACACCGCCGGGACGGCGATGCTGGAGACGGCCGAGCGGTTCGCCGAGAACGAGGGCGAACCGGCCGTCCAGCAGTACCTGCTGCTGGTGGGCGCCCTGCGCACGCTGGCGGCCGGGCTGCACGAGTCGCACCTGGTGATGGACGCCTTCCTGCTGCGCTCGCTCGCGGTGAACGGGTACGGCGCGAGCTTCACGGACTGCGCCAAATGCGGGCTGGAGGGGCCGAACCGTTTCTTCTCCCTTCCCGCAGGCGGGGTCCTCTGCCCGGACTGCCGAGTGCCCGGATGTGCCGTACCCTCCCCTGAGACACTGGTACTGCTCGGGGCGCTGCTGTCAGGGGACTGGCAGACGGCCGATTCCTGCGAGCCGAGGTACTGGCGGGAGGGCAGCGGCCTGGTCGCGGCCTATCTGCAGTGGCATTTGGAGCGGGGCATCCGCTCGATGAGATACGTGGAGAAGTGAGCACATGGCAGCGCGACGGCTCTTCGGCGGCGGCAAGCAGAGGGAGTACCTCCCCCCGACCCCGCACCCCAGTGGCGCAAAGCCCCCGAAGATTCCCGGCGAGCTGGTCCCCGAACACGTCGCCATCGTGATGGACGGCAACGGCCGCTGGGCCAAGGAGCGCGGACTGCCCCGCACCGAGGGCCACAAGGTCGGCGAGTCCGTCGTGCTGGACGTCCTCAAGGGCGCGATCGAGCTCGGCGTGAAGAACATCTCGCTGTACGCGTTCTCCACCGAGAACTGGAAGCGCTCGCCCGACGAGGTGAAGTTCCTGATGAACTTCAACCGGGACGTCATCCACCGCCGCCGCGACGAGATGGACGCGATGGGCGTGCGGGTCCGCTGGGCGGGCCGGATGCCCAAGCTGTGGAAGAGCGTCGTCCAGGAGCTCCAGGTCGCCGAGGAGCAGACCAAGGACAACGACGCCGTCACGCTCTACATGTGCGTCAACTACGGTGGCCGGGCCGAGCTCGCGGACGCCGCGGCGGCCCTCGCGGCCGACGTCGCCGCCGGGAAGCTGGACCCGAAGAAGGTCAACGAGAAGACCCTCGCCAAGTACATGTACCACCCGGACATGCCGGACGTGGACCTGTTCCTGCGCCCCAGCGGCGAGCAGCGCACCTCCAACTTCCTGCTCTGGCAGTCCGCGTACGCCGAGTTCGTGTTCCAGGACGTGCTCTGGCCGGACTTCGACCGCCGCGACCTGTGGCGCGCCTGCGAGCAGTACGCGAGGCGCGACCGCCGCTTCGGCGGGGCGATCCCGAACGAGGTGCCCGAGCCGCTGGACCTGCCCACCCAGCGCTGACGCGGTACGGCGGCGGTACGGCGAAGGGCCCGTGGGAATCGCTCCCACGGGCCCTTCGCCGTACCGGTGCTCCGCTGGTCAGACCTTCTTGGCGCACTCCGCGCAGGTGCCGAAGATCTCCAGGGTGTGCGCGATGTCGCTGAACCCGTGCTCCGCAGCGACCGCGTTGGCCCAGCGCTCCACCGCCGGGCCCTCCACCTCGACGGTGGCGCCGCAGTGCCGGCACACCAGGTGGTGGTGGTGTCCGCTGCTGCACCGGCGGTAGACGGCCTCGCCGTCGGCGGTGCGCAGCACGTCCACCTCGCCGGCGTCGGCGAGCGACTGGAGGGTGCGGTAGACCGTGGTCAGACCGACGGAGTCCCCGCGGTGCTTGAGCATGTCGTGGAGCTCCTGCGCGCTGCGGAAGTCCTCGATCTCGTCCAGGGCCGCCGAGACGGCGGCACGTTGCCGGGTCGAGCGGGCGCGCGGCGACGGGCCTGCGGTGGTCACCGTGGGTCCTCCTGGGGTGGTGGGCGTCTCGCACCTCATTGTGCCAGCCCCGCACCCCGCTCCGGAGTGATCGCGTCGGAGGAACCGCGGCCCGGGAGTTGCCCCGGGATCTGTCCCGGGATCTGATCCGGGGATTGCCCCGGGGATTGTCCCGGGACGGGTTCCGGCAGGGCGACGTCGCAGACCTTCGGTCCGGGGTCCGCGACTCCCCTGCGGTGGCGCCGCCGGGCGAGCGGCGCGGCGAGCAGGCTGAACACCGCGAACACCGCGATGGCGAGCAGCACGATGGCCGGGCCGGAGGGCACGTTGAGGTGGTAGGAGCCGGTGACGCCGGCCAGCGAGACCACCACGCCGAGCGCGATCGAGGCCGCCTGGGTGGCGGCGAACGACCGGGTGAGCTGCTGGGCGGCGACCACCGGGACCACCATCAGGGCGCTGACCAGCAGCAGCCCGACCACCCGCATCGCGACGGTGACGGTGACGGCGGCCATCACCGCGAGCAGCAGGTTGAGCGTGCGCACCGGCAGGCCGGTGACCCGGGCGAAGTCCTCGTCCTGGCAGATCGCGAAGAGCTGCCGGCGCAGGCCGACGGTGACCGCGACGACCACCGCGCCGAGCACCGCGATGGTGATCAGGTCGGCCGGGGCGACGGTGAGGATGGAGCCCCACAGGTAGCTCTCCAGCGAGCCGGCGCCGGCCTGGGCGGAGAGCGAGACGAGCAGCTTGCCGCAGGCCATGCCGCCGTAGAAGAGCATCGCCAGGGCGATGTCGCCGCGCTGGTTGCCGCGCGAGCGGACCAGTTCCATCGTGACGGCGCCGAGCACGCAGACCAGCACGGCCATCCAGACCGGGCTGGTCTGGAAGATGAAGCCGAGGCCGACGCCGGTCATCGCGACGTGCCCCATGCCGTCGCCCATCAGGGCCTGCCGGCGCTGCACCAGGTAGATGCCGACGGCCGGGGCGGTGATCCCGACCAGGACGGCGGCGAGCAGGGCGCGCTGCATGAAGTCGTAGGAGAGCATCTCGGTCATGCCAGCAGCCTCGGCGGGGTGTGGTCGGCGTGCGGGTGGACGTGGTCGTGGCCGGGCAGCGCGTGCAGTCCGGTGTTGGGCACGGGCGGGCCGTCGTGTGCGACGCAGCCGTCCCGCAGCACCACGGCGCGGTCGATCAGCGGTTCCAGCGGCCCGAGTTCGTGCAGCACGAGGAGGACGGCGGCGCCGCGGGAGACCTCGGCGCGCAGGGTGTCGGCGAGCACCTGCTGGCTGGCGGCGTCCACGCCGGCCATCGGCTCGTCCATGATCAGCAGGTCGGGGGTGCCGACCAGGGCGCGGGCGATCAGCACCCGCTGCTGCTGGCCGCCGGACAGGTCGGCGACGCCGTCCCCGGCCCGTTCCAGCATGCCGACGGCGGCGAGCGCGCGGTCCACCGCCGCGCGGTCCCGGCGGCGGAACGGCAGCAGCCGGTGCTGCGGCAGCCGCCCGGTGGAGACCACTTCGCGCACGGTGGCCGGCACGCCGGAGGCGGCGGTGGTGCGCTGCGGGACGTACCCGATCCGGTGCCAGGCGCGGAAGCCGGCGTACGGGATGCCGAACAGCTCCAGCGTGCCCTGCCCCAGTGGGACGGAGCCGATGACGGCCTTGACGGTGGTGGACTTGCCGGAGCCGTTGGCGCCGAGCAGGGCGACCACCTCGCCGGGCTGGACGGTGAGGTCGACGCCGCGCAGCACCGGCCGACCGCCGCGGGAGGCGACGGCGTCGCGGAGGCGGACGGCCGGGGGTATCGGGTGGGTCATGGTGCTGTCGTCCCGTCAGCTGGTGGGGGTGCCGGTCGCGGTGGGAGTGGTGCCGGTCGCGGCGGGGGTGGCACCGAGGGCGGTCTGGAGGTTGGCCAGGTTCTGCTTCATGACCGAGAGGTAGTCCTCCTTGCCCGGGTCCTTGACGCCCTCCAGCGGGTCCAGCACGGCGGTCTTGAGGCCGAGGTCCTTGGCGACGGTGTCGGCGAGCTTGGGGCTGACCAGGGTCTCGAAGAAGATCGTGGTGACGCCGTTGTCCTTGGCGGCCTTCTGCACGTCGGCGAGGCGGGCCGGGGTGGGCTCGGACTCGGGGTCGACGCCGTTGATGGCGACCTGGGTGAGGCCGTAGTGGTCGGCGAGGTAGCCGAAGGCGGCGTGGCTGGTGACGAAGGTCCTGGACTTGGCGTCCTTCAGGCCGTCCCGGAACTCCTGGTCCAGCGTGGTCAGCCGGCCGACCAGGTCGTCGGTGTTCTTGCGGTAGTCGTCGGCGTGGGCCGGGTCGGCCTTGGCGAACCCGTCGCCGACGCTCTTGGCGATCGCCGCGTAGCGGGTCGGGTCGAGCCAGATGTGCGGGTCGCCGGCCGGGCCGTCGTGCTGGTGGCCGTCGGCCTCGGTGCCCTCGTCGAGGTGGTGGTCGACCAGCGGGCTGGCGGCGGTGGCGTCGATCTTGTACTTGGCCGAGGACTGGCCGACGGCCTGGTCGACGGTGGGCTGCAGGCCCTTGAGGTAGATGATCGCGTCGGACTTCTGGACGGTGGCGACCTGCTTGGCGGTGAGCTCCAGGTCGTGCGGCTCGACGCCGGCCGCGGTGAGGTCGGTGACCGCGACGTGGTCCTTGCCGATCTGCTGGGCCAGGTACTCCATCGGGTAGAAGGAGGCGACGACCTTCAGCTTGCCGTCGGCGCTCTGGGCGCTGCTGCTGCCACCGCAGGCGGTCAGGACGAGGGAGGCGGTGAGGGCGGTGGCGGCGATGGCTATCGAGCTGCGGGTACGTCGTCCGATCATCATGACAATCATTCTCATCTTATCTGGAAATGATTGTCAACTCACTCGGACGGGTGAACGGCAGGTGGCCGTGGCTGGGAGGGGCCGGACGATACCGATTTGAACCCCGTACCCGTATGGCCGGTAACCTGAGGTATTCGGGTACGCGCAACCAGCCGTGCCCTGACCGTGCCGTACGTACTGAAGAGAGCACTGTGGCCGCCGACAAGATCGACACGATCGTCAGCCTGAGCAAGCGCCGTGGCTTCGTCTACCCCTGCAGCGAGATCTACGGCGGCACGCGTGCCGCCTGGGACTACGGGCCGCTGGGCGTCGAACTCAAGGAGAACATCAAGCGCCAGTGGTGGCGCGCGATGGTCCAGGCCCGTGAGGACGTCGTGGGACTCGACTCGTCGGTGATCCTCGCGCGCGAGGTGTGGGAGGCCTCCGGCCACGTCGCCACCTTCAACGACCCGCTGACAGAGTGCCTCTCCTGCCACAAGCGCCACCGGGCCGACCACCTGGAGGAGAAGTACGAGGCCAAGCACGGCTTCCCGCCGCCGAACGGCCTCAAGGACGTCAACTGCCCCGACTGCGGCACCAAGGGCCAGTTCACCGAGCCCAAGGACTTCTCGGGCATGCTGAAGACCCACCTCGGCGTCACCGAGGAGGCCAGCGGCCTGGCCTTCCTGCGGCCCGAGACCGCCCAGGGCATCTTCACCAACTTCAAGGCCGTCCAGACCACGTCGCGCAAGAAGCCGCCGTTCGGCATCGCCCAGACCGGCAAGAGCTTCCGCAACGAGATCACCCCCGGCAACTTCATCTTCCGCACCCGCGAGTTCGAGCAGATGGAGATGGAGTTCTTCGTCAAGCCGGGCGAGGACGAGCAGTGGCACGAGTACTGGCTCCAGCAGCGCTGGGACTGGTACGTCGACCTCGGCCTGCGCACCGAGAACATGCGCTTCTTCGAGCACCCGAAGGAGAAGCTCTCCCACTACGCCAAGCGCACGGTGGACATCGAGTACCGCTTCAACTTCGGCGGCAGCGAGTACTCCGAGCTGGAGGGCGTCGCCAACCGCACCGACTACGACCTGCGGGTGCACAGCGAGGCGTCCGGCCAGGACCTCAAGTACTTCGACCAGGAGAGCGGCGAGCGGTACTTCCCGTACGTCATCGAGCCGGCGGCCGGCCTCAACCGCGCCATGCTGGCCTTCCTGATCGACGCCTACTTCGAGGACGAGGCGCCCAACGCCAAGGGCGTCATGGAGAAGCGCGTCGGCATGCGGCTCGACCCGCGCCTGGCCCCGGTCAAGGTCGCCGTCCTGCCGCTGTCGCGCAACGCCGACCTCTCCCCGAAGGCCCGCGGCCTCGCCGCCGACCTGCGCACCGCGTGGAACGTCGAGTTCGACGACGCCGGCGCCATCGGCAAGCGCTACCGCCGCCAGGACGAGATCGGCACGCCGTTCTGCGTCACCGTCGACTTCGACACCCTTGAGGACAACGCGGTGACCGTCCGCGACCGCGACACCATGTCGCAGGAGCGCGTCTCGCTCGACCAGGTCAAGGCGTACCTGGGTGCGCGACTGATCGGCTGCTGAGCCCGCTCAGCCCTTCTGGAGCCCTCGTTCGCCCCGGTCCGTCCGGGGCGGGCGGGGGCTCCTGCGTGTTCCCGCCCTCTGCTTACCGTCTGCCCCAGCGGGAACGGGGGGCCGCAGCCGGTTCGGTCGGCAGGCCGGCGCTGCGCAGGGCGGCCAGCGTCGTCCGGTGCCGGGCGCCGTCGGCGAGCAGCGCGGCGAGCAGCCGCCCGTACAGCTCCGGGCTGGTGTCCAGCGCGGCCGCCAGCTTGACCAGCTCCACCGGCGGGCGCAGCGCCGCCAGCTCGTACAGCAGGACGGTCGCGAGCTCGGCCGGCAGCTCCGTCGCCAGCGCGGCCAGCTCCGCCGTCGGCCGGCCGGCCGCCTGGCGCAGCAGCGTCCGCACGTCGGCGTGCCGGCCCGTACGGCGGAGGCCGGTCGCCAGCGCCGTCAACTCCGGCGTCGGCGCCGAACCCCACTCCCACAGCAGCGTCGCGCCGTCCGCGCCCTGCCCGGCCCGCTCCAGCGCGGCCAGCAGGGCGGGCAGTGCCGACGCCGGATAGCCCCAGAAGGCGTGGAACAGCTCCGCCGCCTCCTCCGCCAGCCCCAGCTCGCGCAACTCCGCCAGCATCGCCACCGCCTGCTCGGGGGCGCACTGCGCGGCGCTCCTGGCCAGGTGCAGGGACGCGCCCGTCGGACCGCGCCGGGAGAGCATGCCGACCAGCAGCGCGGCGTCCGCCGGATCGAGGCCGGTGGCCGCCCGGGACAGCAGCTCCGTCGCCTCGGCGAAGGCGCCGGCACGGTGCAGGGCCGCCACCCGCTCGGCGAGGGCGCCGATGTCGGGGCGGGCGGGCCGGGCCTGGGGCGGCGGGGCCTGGGCCGGTTGCGGCTCCGGCGGTCGGCTCCTCAGCCGGTTCTCCAACGCCTCCAGCCGATCGCTCAGTTGGAGGCAGCGGGCGCCCAGGCCCTCGCGCAGCGTGCGCGCCTGCGCCAGCTGCCGCAGCAGGTCCCCGTCCGGCCGCTGGCGGCCCGGCGCGGCCCGGATCGCCTCGTTCAACCGCCGCTCCCGCTGGCTCGCGTAGCGGCTCGCGCGGAGTAACTCGTCCAGTTCCGCCCGGAGTTCGTACGCCTGCTGCTCGCCCTCCGGGTCCTGGCCCGCGGATTGTGCCGTCGGCCGCATGCGCATGATCGCCCCACCCCGTCCATCTCTCCCCTGACTGCGGGACATCCTGGCGTCGCTATATGGCGGGGGAGTTAAGGGAGCACGTCCAGTCGTGCGCGACTGGTGTCAAGGAGCGCGCAGACGGCGGTCGTTGCAAGAAGTGCGCCGGTCGCGCTCCGCAGCAGGGTCGCCTCGTAGTACGAGCCGGGTGCGACCACGGCGACGGCGCAGCCGACGGCCGCCCCGACCAGGGCGGCGGGGATCAGACGGACCGTCCGCACCGCCGGCAGGAGCACCACGAGCCCCGCGACGGCCGCCAGTTCGGGGGTTCCGAAGGAGACGCCGTAGCGGACGGCCAGTGCGGGGACGAAGAACAGGACGAGGGCCCGCCCGAGCGTGCCGGTCAACGCGGTGGTGTGCGGGCCGGCCGGACCACCGCTCCACGGCACGAACCGGGTGGCGGCCAGGACCGCCAACGCGGCCGGCGCGCCGGCGAGATGGTCGCCGAGTCGGGCCAGGTTGTACAGCAGCGCGGTGTCGTACAGCGTCAGCATCAGCGTGCCGAACGCCCACAGGTCGAGCGTGAACAGCACCGGGCCGCGGGGTGGCCGGGCCCGTTCGCGGGAGGCCAGCCAGACGAGCAGCGGTGGTGTGACGAGCGCGGACACCGTCCGCAGCACGATGTCGTCCACCGTGTACGGATTCCGCAGGTCCCACTCCACCGCGCAGAACGCCACCGTATAGGAGACGGCGGCGAGCCCGGTCAGCGGCGAGCGCATCGCCCGGACGTAGAGGCCGTGGTCCAGGCGTCGCAGCACGGCGGCGAACGCCAGGAGCACCAGCGGGAGTTCGAGGAACGCCTGGACGCGGAGCACGGTGGGCGCGAGCAGCTCGGGCGCGGGGAAGTGCGCCGCCAGCCAGTCGATCGCCGGGTTGCCGCGCGGCACGTCGAACCACCCGGGCGGCAGGTAGCGGGCGACGAACGCCGTACTCCCGCCCCGCACCCGCTGCACGTACACGGCGAACAGCACCTGGTTCAGATAGACGAGTGCCACGACCAGCGCCAGTGCCACCTCCGGGCCGAAGCGCCCCCCGCGCCCCGGCCGGACCTCGCGCCGCCGCCACGCCCTGGGCGCCAGGGCCAGCGCGGCGGCGGCCGACACCACCACCGTGCCGTCCAGCACCGGGCCGACCGCCCTCATGCGGCGAGCCGTGCCCGCGCCTCCATCAGGGCGAAGCCGAGCAGGTTCAACCCCCGCCACTCGTCGGGCCGTTCCGCGCGGATGTCGTCGGCAGCGAGCCCGATGCCCCAGATCCGGTCCACCGGGCTGGCCTCGACCAGGACGCGGTCGCCGGTGCCCAGCAGGTAGGCGCGCAGCGCCTCGTCCTGCCCGAACTTCGCGACGTTCCCCTCGACGACCAGCTCGAACCGGCCGGCCGTCCAGGCCCCGTCGTCGAAACCCCTGACCAGCCGCCCCAGCTTCTTCGCCTCGGCCGGCGTGTGGGCCGCCAGCACCCGCTGCTCGATGGCCTCGTCCCCGAACATCCGGGCCTTGCCCGCCATCATCCAGTGCTCGGCGGACGCGTACGCCACCCCGTCGACGGTGAACTGCCCGGGCCACCACTGGCTCAGGCACTCCCGCCGCGTCCCCCCGCCCTTCCGCTCGGTGTGCCCCCAGAACATCAGCCATTTCGGCCGCACCCCGGCGGCCGTCAGCGCCGCCAGCTCCACCCGGCTACGGACATCGGCAGGGCTCCCCACGCGCATCTCGCTCATATCGTCATTCTGACGCAAAGGGGGCCGTCGGGCCAGCGGGTTTTCGGTGGCAGGTCGGGTCAGTTGGCGGGCAGTGCGTTCGCCATGTCCCGGAAGCGGGGCGACACCCGCATCATGCCGTCCGAGCCGACGTTGAGGTTCTCGATCCAGCCGTCCCGGTACCAGAAGAGCGACGGGGTCAGCGGGGCCGGGTCGCCGGCCGCGAGCTCCTTCGACAGGTCGATCAGGAAGCGGATGGCGTTCAGCGACAGGCTGGTGCGGATCGGCACCGCGCAGAGTGTGTTGTTCGTCGGCAGGGCGACCAGGGCGCCGTTGGGCAGCTCGATGCCGCCTCCCAGGGCGTTCTCCAGGCGCAGCGCGTGGGCGGCTCCGGGCCAGGCTCCCATGCCGTTGACGGTGTGGATGGTGTCGCCGTTGGACGCGTCGAAGACCTGCCGGTTGAGCTGCTCGGTGGCCAGGTTCGCGAAGGCCCGCTCCCACAGCTCGGCCCGGCTGATGCTCCACTGGTCGGCGGCGTGTTCGGCTATCGACAGGGCCTCGGTCTTGCCGGCCCGCTTGCCGGCGTCCACGCAGAGGACGACCGACAGCTCGTCGTCGATCTGCCGTGCCATCGGATCGGGCCCCAGGCCGCGGCTCCTGGTGATCAGGAGCCGCAGTCGGTCCCGGACCTCGAAGACCGAGATCTTCGCCAGCGCCTGGCACGGGCCGTGCTCGTCGCACAGCGGCCTCGGAAGGTTCTTGCGGCTGCCGAACAGCGGCATGGGTGACTCCCCGGGTGGTTGCGATGGTCGGACTGGGCCACAGCATTCCATCGGTCGGCCTCGCCGTCCCGAGATCACCTCATTCCCGGAGGTGTTCTGTCGATCTGTCAGATGGCGGCGTGCTCCCAGCGGAGGGCGGGGTGGCCGTCGATCCAGTAGTGGGTCGCCCGGTCGGTGATCCGCAGGCGGACGGCGGTGAGGTCGGGGCGTCCGGCCTCCTGCCAGGCGGTGAGGATGCGCTCGACCTCGTCCCAGAGCGGGACCGGGCCGCTCTGGTGGACCGTCCAGCCGTAGGTGTCGTCGGCGACCTCGGCGGCGGATCCGGGGGTGGCCAGGTAGTGGATCGACTCCAGATCCTCCCCGATCGATACGGTGAACTTGGCGCTGGGAAAGGCGAGTTGGGTGAGGATGGCCGGCGTCGGTTCGTTGAGGAGGGTGGGGGAGACGTGCGCCAGCCGCTTCGGTGCGGCCGCCTCCGCCCGGGCCGCGGGGCCCCCGGCCCGGGCCGCCAGGGGCTCGGGGCGGACGGGAGGGAGGGTGGAACGGTCGATGAACCGGCCGTCGGCGGTGCCGTCGGCGGCGACGGTGACCCTGGCCAGGCCGGCGCCCTCGGGCCAGGTGCCGACCGTGGCCAGGATCGTGCCGCCGGGCTTGGTCCGCTGCACCCAGGCGTAGGGGATGCGGCGCACCGCGTGGGTGGCGATCACCCGGTCGTACGTGACTTTCGGGTCGGCCTCGACGGTGCCGACGTTGCGTTCGCCGAGGAGGTGGCGGAGCAGGGCCGTCGAGTAGCCCGTGCCGGTGCCGATCTCCAACACGGTGTGCCCGTCTTCGGCGCCCAGGGCGTCGATCATGCGGACGGTGGCGGCCGGGGCGGTGGTGGAGGCGGTGGGGAAGCCCCGGACGGGCGCGGAGACCTGGTCGGCGGTCAGATGGCCGTTCAGCTGGGTGACCAACGACCGGTTGCTGTAAGCGAGTTCGACCCACTCCGTCGGATCGGCGCCGCGCTCCGTCACCGGCCGCCAGCGGCGCCTGCCGGTGGACACGAACACCCCGGGGCGCAGGAACGGCTCCCGGGGAACGGCCTCCACGGCCGCCCGCAGCGCCGGGCTGGTCAGGGCGCCGCCCGCCTCAAGCCGGTCGGCGAGTGCGCGGCGGGCTGCTGCGGTGTCCGGGGTCACGGTTCTCCTTCCTGGGGCGGGCGTGTGCTTCTGTGCTGGATCGCCCTGCTGAGTGCGGAGTTGACCAGCACGGTGACAATGCAGAGTACGAGGAGGAGGAAGAGGTTCGCCATGCCGGGGTCGCTGTGGCGAAGCGGGCGGGAGGCGAGGACCCCTGCGCCCGCCCCGGTCACGATGGAGAACGCTGCGGCGGCGACCAGGGCGGGGCGGGGGCGGGTCGGTAGCGTCACGAGTTCTGCGGGGGCGGCGGGCCGATGTCCTCGGGCCGGGCCGTCCACTCGACGCCGCCCTGGGGAGGGCGGAGGTGGAGGAGGCCGGCGACGTGGTCCATGGCGACGCCGAGTCGCCCGGTGTAGCTGTCGTGGACGAGAGCGGCGTCGGGGGCGGTGGGGGTGGCGGCCGTCACGGGGTGAGCCAGCTGTCGAGCCGCACGGTGATCAACTTCCCGTTCGCACCCACGACTTTCGAGCGTGCTCATGCGCTCCTCGAAGGCGTGCTCTCGCTGATGACTTTCGCAGAGGCGCCCCCGATGACCTACCTTGAAGGTCCCCCTGCTGCCGGGCAGTCCTTCGTAACCGCCGTTCGGGCGGGCGAGTTCGGCGCCGCCCTCTGATCTCGCGGCCTTGGGGCCGTGAGCCCAAGGCCGCCGTTGCCGCCGGAGGCATCCCGCATGGCCAGGCGTGACTACGAGGACACTCCGGCCGCACTCCCGTCGTGCGCTGAGGCCTAGGAGTAGTGCTTGTGCAGGTCGTCGCTGATCAGCCCGGTGCCGTGGTGGACGGCCAGGCTGGAGTAGGTTCCGCGTAGTTGGGCGGCGTGGGCGGTTCGCTGGTGTTCGATCAGCAGCCCTTCGGTGTCGTCCGAGTGGCCGCTGCGGGCGCGCTCCCGGCGGCCCAGGAAGACGGTCGTGCCGATGATGGTGGCCACGAGTGCGACCAGGAACGCGATGACGAAGGTCATGAGGTCTCACCTTTCCCCCGGGCCTGGATCGTCCCATGACGAACCATCTCCACGGAAGGGTCGACTCCACCTGACCCGCCGCAGGAGAAGTCGACCAGGCCGACTTCCTGCGCCGGGCGCCACGGGTTTCGGGGCCCGTCCCATCGAGCAGATCCGGGAGGGGGCATGACAATTCCCCCTTCCAGAGGTCGATGTGAGGAGCCCGCATGAGCCCCACCCGTCGTGACGTCCTGCGCTGGGGAGCCGGTGCCGGTGGCGCCCTCCTGGCCGCCGCCGCGTTCAGCCCGGACGCGGCGGCAGCCGCAGCCGCAGCCGCAGCCGCGGCCACAGCCGTCAGTCCGTCCGCCTGGATGAGCGCCCTGGACGACGCCACGCCGCTGACCGCCCTGACGATCCCCGGCACCCACGACTCCTGCTGCACCGACCCGCTGCACGGCACCGAGTGGTCCCACACCCAGAACTGGGGCCTGCCCGAGCAGCTCCAGCGCGGTATCCGCTTCCTCGACATCCGCTGCAACGGGCTCGCCGGGACGGCCGACGAACTCGGCATCTACCACAGCGACAACTACCAGTACGTCCGCCTCCAGGACGTCCTCGACCAGTGCCGCGCCTTCCTCGCCGCCAACCCGGGCGAGGGCCTCGTCATGCGCGTCAGGAACGAGTACGCGGGCGGGAACCGGCTCGACGACACCGAGTTCCAGCGCCGGATCAACCACTACCTGGACGGCCTCGGCTACCGGGGCCTGTTCTGGACGAACCCCTGGTGGCCCACCCTGGGCCAGGCCCGCGGCCGCGTCGTCCTCGCCGCCGACTTCGCCAACCCCTGGTCCGTCATCCAGTGGTCGAGCGCCACCAACACCTGGTTCGCCACCCAGGACACCTTCCAGGGCATCAGCCTCGCCGCCAAGTCCAAGGCCGTCACCGACTGGTTCGACCGCGCCTTCCTCGACCAGGGCTCCCCGCGGATGTACGTGAACTTCACCAGCTACGCCAACGGCGGCTGGCCCAAGGTCAACGCGGCCGCCATCGTGCCCCCCGTCCGCGACTACCTGAACGCCCGCCGCCAGCAGCCCGCCCACTTCGGCATCGTCCCGATGGACTTCCCCGACTTCCACACCGACGTCCTGCAACTGCTCATCGACAAGAACTTCATCGGCCGCTGACCGGCCCGCTGACCGGCCCGCTGACCGGTCCCCGGACCGGCCCGCCGACTCGCCGTTGCAGGCTCCCCGCCGCTGGGTAGCCTGCCGGCATGCCTGATCCCTCCCCCCTCGCGCTCCCCACCCGTTTCGACGGCGACCCCGACCGTGTCGCACTCGTCATTCCCGGGGTCGGTTACTCGCCCGCCAGGCCGCTGCTCCACTTCGCCTGCGCCGTACTCGTCCAACGCGGTTGGACGGTGCAGGAGTTGTGGTGGCAGGTCCCGCACGACTTTCCCCAGCTGACCGTGGACGACCGGATCGCGTGGGCCGAGCGGCAGGTCGGCGGGGCCGTCGCCGCCGAGGGGGAGGCCTGCCGTCTTCTGGTCGGCAAGTCCTTGGGCTCACTCGCCTGTGGCATCGCAGCCGATCGGAGGATGGCGGCGGCCTGGCTGACGCCCGTCCTGACCCTCGACCAGGTGGCCCGCTCCCTGCGCCGATCCGAAGCGCCGACGCTCCTGGTCGGCGGGAGTGCCGACAAGCTGTGGGATCGGCAGGTGGCCGGGTCGGTGGGGCACGAGGTCCTGGAAGTGACCTCGGCGGACCACTCCCTTGAGCTGGCGGATGATCCCGTGGGGTCGGTCGGGGTGCTGCGGCAGGTCGTCTCGCGGCTGGACCGGTTCGTCGGCTCGCTCGAAATCTAGAAGCCGATCGGCCGGCTCCTTCGGGGCGCTGATGGAGTTCACGCCTCCCGGGTAGTGGGTGTGCCGGTTCGGCGGCCCCGCGATCGGGTGTCGATCGTGGGGCCGTCGCTGTCGCCGTCGCCGTCGCTGTGGCCCGTGGCCCGGGGGGCTCAGCCGATGGAGCGGGGGAGGCGGGTGGTCAGGTACAGGATGACGAAGGAGCCGATGAGCTGAAGGCCCAGGCAGAGGGCGAGGGCGCGGTCCATGCCGAGGCTGGGGGAGAGCGACAGGTAGAGGGTGCCGAGGGTGGCGACGCCGAGGGCGAGGCTGGACTGCTGGCCGGTGGCCAGGACGCCGCTGCCGACGCCGGCCCGGGCGGCGGGCACCTTGGCGAGGACGACGCGGAACAGCGGGGTGCCGATCAGGCCTTGTCCGATGCCGGCGAGGGCGACGCCGGGCGCCATCCGCAGCGGGGAGAAGTGCGACCAGTCGGCGAGGACGGTGACGGCGAGGGTGGCCAGGCCGGCGGCCTGGATGACGGCGCCCGCACTCAGCACCCGGCTGCCGTAGCGGCCGATCAGGCGGGGGCCGGAGAGCGAGGCGGTGAAGTAGCCGACGGCCATCGGGACGAGCGCCCAGCCGGCCGCGACCGGGCCGAGGTGCAGGCCCTGCTGGAGGGCGACGGCGATGACGAACATGAAGCCGCCGAAGCCGGCGAAGTAGGGCAGGGCGATGCCGAGGCCGCGCCGCATCTCGGGGATGCGCAGCAGGGACGGCGGCACCAGCGGGGTGGCGCCGCGCTGCTCCGCCCGGCGTTCGACCAGGACGAAGGCGGCGGCGAGGACGGGGAACAGCGCGAGCAGCACCCAGGACCAGAGCGGCCAGCCGGCGGCGCGGCCCTCCATCAGCGGGACGAGCAGGGCGAGCAGCGAGGCGGTGAGCAGGACGGTGCCGGGCACGTCGACGCGGGCGGCCTGGGTGGCCCGGCTCTCCGGGACGTAGCGGACGGCGAGGACCAGGGCGAGCAGCGCGAACGGCACGTTGAGCAGGAAGACGGAGCGCCAGCCGGTGCCGAACAGGTCGGCGGCGACGAGCATGCCGCCGAGCACCTGCCCGATGACCACGGAGATGCCGCCGACGGCGCCGTAGATGCTGAGGGCGCGGCCGCGCCGGGCGCCGTCGGTGGCGGCGGTGATGGTGCCGAGGACCTGCGGGATCAGCAGCGCGGCCGAGGCGCCCTGGGCGGCGCGGGCGGCGACCAGGGTCCAGGCGCCGGGGGCGAGGCCGCAGGCGAGCGAGGTGAGGGCGAAGGTGGCGGCGCCGACGACGAAGAGCCGGCGGCGGCCGAAGATGTCGCCGAGGCGCCCGCCGAGGACGAGCAGGACGGCGAAGGCGATGCCGTAGCCGGCGGCGACGAGTTCGAGGACGGCGGGCCCGGCGGCCAGGTCGTGGTCGATGGTTGGCAGGGCGACGTTGACGATGAAGAAGTCGAGCATCGGCAGGAAGGCCCCGAGCAGGACGGTGACCAGCCCGGCGGTGCCGAGGGAGGGGGCGGCGGTGCGGGCGGCGGTCGCGGTCGCGGTGCCGGGGGTGGTGGCGGTGCGGACCGGGTCGGGGGCGACGGCGAGTTGTTGGGTCACGGGTCCTACGATCCGCCTGGCCGTACCCTGGTACCAGAGTGTGGTTATCCAGGTATAAGAAGTACCTGGCAACAGGCTCCGGGCTGGCGCATGCTAGGAACCATGAGCCTCACCACTCCGGCCGCGCAAGCCCGGTCCGCCTCGGTCGCGCAAGCCCGGACCGCCCCGGCGACGCAAGCCCGGACCGCCCCCGACGACGCCCGCCGGCACGACCTGGCGGCCTTCCTGCGCAGCCGCCGCGAGCGGATCGCCCCCGACCAGGTGGGTCTGCCCCCGACCGGCCGCCGCCGCACGCCGGGGCTGCGCCGCGAGGAGGTCGCGCAGCTCGCCGCCGTCGGGGTGACCTGGTACACGTGGTTGGAGCAGGGGCGCGACATCCAGGTGTCCACCCAGGTACTGGACGCGGTCTCCCGCGCCCTGCTGCTGGACCCGAGCGAGCGCGCGCACCTGTTCACCCTGGCCGGCGCGGAGGATCCGGCGCCGGTGAAGGAGTGCCCCTCGGTCACCCCGAGCGTGCGGCTGGTGCTGGAGCAGATGGCGCCGTACCCGGCCGTGGCGGTCAACACCCGCTACGACGTGCTCGCGTACAACGCCCAGTACACCGCGATCGTCGGCGATCTCAGCGAACTTCCGCCCGAGGACCGCAACTTGATTTGGCTGGCGTTCACCCCCTCGCGGTTCCGCGAGGTGCTGATCGACTACCGGACCGAACGCCTCGGCATGGTGGCCCGCTTCCGCGCCGCGATGGCCGACCACAGCGCGGAGCCCGCCTGGAAGGCACTGCTGGCCCGGCTGCTCAAGACCTCGCCGGACTTCGCGGAGGTCTGGCAGCGGCACGAGGTGATGGGGCCGAGCAACGGGATCAAGCGGTTCCAGGTGCCGGGCGTCGGGCTGCTGCGCTGCGAGTACACCAGCTTCTGGCTCGGCCCCCGACTCGGGACGCGGATGATCACGTACACCCCGCTGGACGAGGACACCCGCGCGCTGATGAACGAGCTGCCCGGCAGCTTCTAGCCCGCCCGACGGCTTCTAGCGGGGGGCGAGGACGGCACGCCCGAGCAGCACGCACACCACCGCGAGCGGCAGTTCGACGCCGAGCGCCATCACCAGGGCGGCGAGCACCGCGTGGCCCGGGCCGGCGCAGGCGATGTCGGCCAGTGCGTCCCCCGCGAGCAGCAGGGCCACCGCTCCGCCGGCCCAGCCGGCGGCGGCGTTGCGCCGGCGCAGCAGGGCGTCGAGCGAGAGCAGCGCGGAGAACTCCAGCAGGTCGAGCACGACCCACGGGGTCTCGTGGCAGGCGGCGAGCACCGCGAGCCAGGGCAGCAGAGCGACGGCGGCCATGACGGGCACCCGCTCGAAGCGGGCGGGCAGGACGAGGGCGGCGGCCGGGCGGCCGGCGAGGACGGCGGTGCTCATGCGGCCCCTCCGGCGACCGAGGCCCCTCCGGCGACCGCGGCCTCGCCCCGGCGTCGCACCCGCTCCAGCGGCTGCCGCTCGGTGGTGTCCCCGCCGGGGTGCCGGACCAGCACCCCGGTGTACGGGCCCTCGGCCCAGGCGAGCCAGAACCGCCCGGCGACCGCGACCACCTCGGCGCCGACGGCCGGCCGCTCGAACCGGAACGGCCCGGCCGGCCAGAGCGACCGCACGGACCAGAGCGACCGCACGGACCGGAACGACCGCACGGACCCGAGCGGCCACGCGAACCCGAACGACCGCCCGGACCGGAACGGCCCGGCCAGCCGCCCGGCGGTGAACGCCACCGCGGGCGCGCTGCCGTCGGCCGCCAGCCGGCCCCAGGCGAGCACGTGGTGCGCCCGCCCGCCGGCCGGGCTGCGACGAGCACCGCGCAGCAGCTGCGGGGTGAGCCGGGCGGCGACCAGGACATCGGCCAACTCGCCGTCCTGGTACACCTCCAGCGCGGCCCGGCCGCGGCGGCCGACCAGGCTGCGGACCGACCAGGGCCCGGCCCCGACCGGCAGCGTCCCCTCCGGCCCCGCCGTCCGGCGGAGCGCGTCCCCGGGAACACCCCCGTGGCTCCCGGGGACGGGCCGCCGGTGCGGCGGGGTGGCGGAGTGCGATGCGGTGCTCGTCATGCCGTCCAGCTTCCCGTCGATCATGGGCCGCTGTCGGTGGTGCCGTGCTCCGAATCCGGGGTGTACCTAGATACACCCCGACCGTGAGCCCCCCTTCATGGCGGCCGTTGATCATCGCGCCCTACGCTGTCGGTCATGCCCTCCACCACGTTGCGCCGAGCGCTCGTCAGGAGCCTTCGGCGCCCCCCGTGGTCGCCCGAGGCCTGGCGGGACACCCGTTTCATAGCCGCCGGCCTTCCGCTGGCCCTGCCGGTCTGGCTGGCCGTCACCGAGTCCAAGCTGCTCTTCCCGATGACGGCCCTGGTCCTCATCTGCACCCGCCCGCTCACCGCCGCCCAGCGCGGCCGGCTGCGCGCCCTGCGCGGGGTGGAGGTGTCGCCGCCGCGCCCGGGCGAGCCGTGGGCCTGGCTGCCGGGCCGGCTGCTGCTGGGGCTGACCTGGCGCCAGGCCGTCCACCACCTGCTGGCCGGTCCGCTGCTGGCGGCGGGCGCGCTGGTGGTGCTGTACGCCTGGGGCGCCGGCGTGGTGATGGCCAGCGTGTACGGCTGGGTCTGGCTGATGCCCGTCGGCAGCCTGCTGCGCTCGGAGCTGGCCGGGCTGGACGTGGTGATCACGGTCGCCGGGGTGCTGCTGCTGGCCGTGATGCCCTGGCTGGCGGCGCTGGCGGCCTGGCTGGAGGTGCGCACGGCCCAGCTGCTGCTCGGCCCCAACCGGGCGGAGGCGCTGGAGCGGCGGGTCGAGGAGATCGCCGAGAGCCGGGCCGGGCTGGTCGACGTGGTGGACGCCGAGCGCCGCCGGATCGAGCGGGACCTGCACGACGGCGCCCAGCAGCGTCTGACCTCCCTCGCGATGAACCTGGGCCTGGCCCGGCGCACCCTCAAGGACGTCCCGCCCGAGGTCATGCAGGTGATCGTGGACGCGCACGAGGAGGCGCAGGCGGCCATCGACGAGCTGCGCGACCTGGTCCGCGGCCTGCACCCGGCGGTCCTGGAGGACCGCGGCCTGGACGCGGCGTTGTCCGGCATCGCGGCCCGCGCCCCGCTGCCGGTGCGCCTGGACGTCCACCTCGTCGAGCCGGTCGCCCCGACCGTCGAGGCGGTCGCCTACTTCACCGTCTCCGAGGCCCTGACCAACGTGGCCAAGCACGCCCGCGCCCAGCGGGTCGACCTCTCGGTGCGGACGGTCGGCGGCCGGCTGCGCCTGGTCATCAGCGACGACGGCGTGGGCGGCGCGGACGCCTCGCGCGGCACCGGGCTGACCGGCCTGCGCAAGCGCGCCGCCTCCGTCGACGGCACACTGTCCGTTCTCAGCCCCCTCGGGGGCCCCACCACCATCACCGTGGAGTTGCCGTGCGCGCTGTGATCGCCGAGGACTCGGTCCTGCTGAGGGTCGGCCTGGTCAAGGTCCTGGAGGCGGTGGGCTTCGAGGTCGCCGCTGCCGTCGGGGACGCCACCGAGTTGCTGGCGGCCGTCGAGGAGCACCGCCCGAAGGTGGTGGTGGCGGACGTCCGGATGCCTCCGGGCTTCACCGACGAGGGTGTGAAGGCCGCGCTGATGATCCGCCGGCAGTGGCCGGACGTCGCCGTGCTGCTGCTCTCCCAGTACGTGGAGGAGCGCTACGCCGCCGACCTGCTGGCCACCAACACCAGCGGCGTCGGCTACCTGCTCAAGCAGCGGGTGGCCAACGTGGACGACTTCGTGGAGGCGCTGCAGCGGGTCGCCGCGGGCGGCACCGCGTTGGACCCGGAGGTGGTGGCCCAGCTGCTGCTGCGCCGCCACCGGGACCCGCTGGAGAAGCTGACCCCGCGCGAGCGGGACGTGCTCGGCCTGATGGCGGAGGGCCGCTCCAACGCCGCGATCGCGGCCGCCCTGGTGGTCAGCGACAGCGCGGTGGCCAAGCACATCAACTCGATCTTCACCAAGCTCGACCTGCCGCCGGCCGACGACAGCCACCGCCGGGTGCTGGCGGTGCTGCGGTTCCTGGAGGTCGGGTAGCCGTGGGCGGACCGACGAAGGCGTGGGGGCGGAAGGCCTGGCGCACCACCGGGACGCTCGCGATCGCGGTCGTCATGATCGGCGCCGGGATGCAGACCTGGGCGATGGTGGTGCAGCAGCAGACGACTTCGATGCAGCCGTACAACGTCGTCATCCACAAGCTCCGGCTGGACACCGGCAGCGCCTCGGTGCGGATCAGGGCGGGCCGGGACGGCCGGGTGGTGGTCCGGCAGAACCTGGACTGGACGGTGCGCAAGCCGTCGGTGTCGACCACCTTCGACGGTGACGTGCTCACGGTCGGCATGGAGTGCCGGAAGGTCCTGCCGTTCGCCGACTTCGGCTGCGGTGCCCAGATCGAGCTGGAGGTGCCGGCCGGTACCGACGTGTCGGGGCAGGTGAGCTCGGGCAGCGTCGAGGTGGACGGCCTGAGCGGCGGCGTCCGGATGGACCTCACCTCGGGCGAGCTGAAACTGATCGGCACGTCCGGGCAGGTGTACGCGCACGCCACCTCCGGGATGGTGCAGGGCACCGACCTGAGCTCGGAGCAGGTGTACGCGGAGACCACCTCGGGGGCGGTCGACCTGGCCTTCTCCAAGGCGCCGCGGTCGGTGGACACCAATAGCACGTCCGGCTCGGTGAAGCTGACCCTGCCGCAGGACTCCCACTACGCCTTCAGCGGCGAGGTCGGCAGCGGCAGCCGCCACATCGACCCGAGCCTGGCGGACCCGGCCAGCCCGAACCGGATCCACGGCTCGGTCGCCTCGGGCTCGATCACGATCGACCCGGCCTAGAGACAATGCCAGTGACTTTGGTGTGTCTGTCTCGTTGGTTGTGGTGTGGCGAGGGTGGGGCAGGTCAAGTCGTGTGCGGGTGAGCGGTTGTCGGATCG
>NZ_JBHWIO010000007.1:175051-177765 GCF_042732075.1 Kitasatospora sp. NPDC059812 | reverse complement strand
CGCCGCGCGTCCGGGCGGCGACCGTCCGCGTCCCGCCGGTGCTCCCGGTGCCGACCGTGGCGCCGCGCGTCCCGGTGGCGACCGTCCGCGTCCCGCTGGTGCTCCCGGCGCTGACCGTGGCGCCGCGCGTCCCGGTGGCGACCGTCCGCGTCCCGCTGGTGCTCCCGGCGCTGACCGTGGCGCCGCGCGTCCCGGTGGCGACCGTCCGCGTCCCGACGGCATGCCGCGTCCGGCCGGTCCGCGCCCCGGCGCCCCGTCCCCGTCCGGCATGCCGCGCCCGAACCCGGGCATGATGCCGCAGCGTCCGGCTCCGGGCCCGCGTCCGGGCCCCGGCGGCCGTGGCCCCGGTGGCCCCGGTGGCCGTCCGGGTGGTCCGGGTGCCGGTGGCGCCCGTCCGGGCTTCCAGGGTCGTCCGGCCGGTCCGGGCTCGCGTCCGGCCGGTGGCGGCGGCTTCGGCGGTCCGCGTCCCGGTGGCGGTGCCCCCGGTGGCGGCGGCGGCTTCGGCCCGCGTCCCGGTGGTTTCGGTGGTCGTCCCGGCGGCCCGGGTGCCCGTGGTGGCACGCAGGGCGCCTTCGGTCGTGGCCCGGGCGGTCGCCCGGCGCGTGGCCGCAAGTCGAAGCGGGCGAAGCGCCAGGAGTACGAGGCCATGCAGGCCCCGTCCGTCGGCGGTGTGATGCTGCCTCGCGGCAACGGCCAGACCGTTCGCCTGTCGAGCGGCGCCTCGCTGATGGACTTCGCGGAGAAGATCAACGCCAACCCGGCCGCGCTCGTCTCCGTCATGTTCAACCTCGGTGAGATGGTCACCGCGACGCAGTCGGTCTCCGACGCGACCCTCGAGCTGCTGGCCGGCGAGATGGGCTTCATCCTGGAGATCGTCAGCCGCGACGACGAGGACCGCGAGCTGCTGGAGTCGTTCGACATCGACTTCGGTGCGAACGAGGGCGACGAGGACCAACTGGCCCCGCGCCCGCCGGTCGTCACCGTCATGGGTCACGTCGACCACGGTAAGACCCGCCTGCTGGACGCCATCCGCAAGTCCAACGTGGTGGCCGGCGAGGCCGGTGGCATCACCCAGCACATCGGTGCCTACCAGGTCGTCACCGAGGTGAACGGCGAGCAGCGCCCGATCACCTTCCTCGACACCCCGGGTCACGAGGCGTTCTCCGCCATGCGTGCCCGTGGTGCCAAGTCCACCGACATCGCGATCCTGGTGGTCGCGGCCAACGACGGTGTCATGCCGCAGACGGTCGAGGCGTTGAACCACGCCAAGGCCGCGGGTGTGCCGATCGTGGTCGCCGTCAACAAGATCGACGTCGAGGGCGCCGACCCGACCAAGGTCCGCGGTCAGCTGACCGAGTTCGGTCTGGTGGCCGAGGAGTACGGCGGCGACACCATGTTCGTCGACATCTCCGCGCGCCAGGGCCTCAACATCGAGCAGCTGCTGGAGGCCGTGGTCCTCACCGCGGACGCCTCGCTCGACCTGCGGGCCAACCCCGAGCAGGACGCGCAGGGTATCGCCATCGAGGCCCACCTCGACAAGGGCCGCGGCGCCATGGCGACCGTGCTCGTGCAGCGCGGTACCCTCCGCGTCGGCGACTCGATCGTGGTCGGCGACGCCTACGGCCGCGTCCGCGCGATGCTGGACGAGAACGGCAACAGCCTCGCCGAGGCCGGCCCGTCCCGCCCGGTGCTGCTGCTCGGTCTGACCTCGGTGCCCCGCGCCGGCGACAGCTTCATCGTCGTCGACGAGGACCGCACCGCCCGTCAGATCGCCGAGAAGCGCTCGGCCCGCGACCGCAACGCCGCCTTCGCGCAGCGTCGGGTCCGGGTGTCCCTGGAGGACCTGGACAAGGCCATCGCCGCCGGCGAGATCGAGCAGCTCAACCTCATCATCAAGGGTGACGTCTCCGGTTCGGTCGAGGCCCTCGAGGACGCCCTCGTCAAGCTGGACGTGGGCGAGGAGGTCGAGCTCCGCATCCTGCACCGCGGTGTGGGTGCGATCACCGAGTCCGACGTCAACCTGGCGATGGGTTCGGACGCCATCATCATCGGCTTCAACGTGCGCGCCGAAGGCCGTGCGCGTACCGCGGCCGACAAGGAAGGCGTGGACGTCCGGTACTACTCGGTCATCTACCAGGCGATCGAGGAGATCGAGAACGCCCTCAAGGGCATGCTCAAGCCCGAGTACGAGGAGGTGCGCCTCGGCTCCGCGGAGATCCGCGAGGTGTTCCGCTCCTCCAAGTTCGGCAACATCGCGGGTGTCATCGTCCGCGAGGGCCTGCTGCGCCGCAACGCCAAGGCCCGCCTCATCCGCGACGGCAAGGTCGTGGCGGAGAGCCTCAACATCGAGGGTCTGCGCCGCTTCAAGGACGACGCGACCGAGGTCCGCGAGGGCTTCGAGGCCGGTGTCACCCTGGGGTCGTTCAACGACATCAAGGTCGAGGACATCATCGAGACCTACGAGATGCGCGAGAAGCCGCGTTCGTAGTCGGTGAAAGCCGGGGCCGGTCGACGGGTGGTATTTCCGTCGACCGGCCCCGGTCTCGCTGTGTAGGGTCCGGGGTAGTTCAGATGTTGCAGCGTTCAGATGCCGCAGCGTTCAGACCCAGTACCGGGGGGCGCCGGGCGGGGGGCGCCCCCCCCCCCCCGCACGGCTCGCCCCGCCCTCAGACATATAAAAGTGTGTACGCACCGAAAGACACAACTGTGTGTGC
>NZ_JBHWIO010000007.1:165371-175041 GCF_042732075.1 Kitasatospora sp. NPDC059812 | reverse complement strand
TGTCCCGCCCCCCCCCCCCCCCCGCGGAGCGGGGTTGTCGGGGGGGGGTTTTACATTCCCCCCCCCGCCCACACCGCCCCCGCGCCCCCCCCCCCCCCCCGCCCCCCGGGGGGGGCCCCCCCCCCCCGAGGCCTTCCAGGTCGGCGAGACCTGTCATACATGTTCGTGGGAACACTCACCTTCGACCTGCTGTTGGGCGACGTCCACTCGCTCAAGGAGAAGCGTTCGATCGTGCGGCCCATCGTGGCCGAACTGCAGCGCAAGTACAGCGTGTGCGCTGCCGAGACCGGGAACCAGGATCTGCACCGCAGGGCCGAGATCGGCCTCGCGGTGGTGGCCGGCGATGCCGGCTACGTCACCGAGATCCTGGACAGCTGTGAGCGGTTGGTCGCCGGCCGCCCCGAGGTGCAGCTCCTCTCCGCGAGGAGGAGGTACCACAACGACGACGATGAATGAGAGCCGTGGAGGCGGTCGGCGGAAGTCGCCGTTCTCACACGGATCAGGACCCAGAGCGCCCGCAAGGCCGGGCGCGGGCCGGTACTTTGGGGCGTGGGCCCCGAAGGGTGCGCAGCTCACCCGAATGCCGGACCCACTGCACGAGGAGGCAACGTGACCGACACCGCAAGGGCGCGCAAGCTCGCCGACCGCATCCAGGTGGTCGTCGCCCAGACCCTGGAGCGGCGGGTCAAGGACCCGCGACTGGGGTTCGTGACCATCACCGACACCCGGGTGACCGGGGATCTGCGCGAGGCCACCGTCTTCTACACCGTCTTCGGCGACGAGACCGAGCGCGAGGCCACGGCCGCAGCGCTGGAGAGCGCCAAGGGCGTGATCCGCTCCGAGGTCGGCAAGATCGGGGTGCGTTTCACCCCGACGCTGACCTTCGTCGCGGACGCGCTGCCGGACAACGCCCGGAACATCGACGACCTGCTCGACCGGGCCAAGGCCATCGACGCGGCGGTGCGCACCACCGCCGCGGGCGCGACCTACGCCGGCGAGGCGGACCCGTACAAGGTTCCGGCGGCCGAGCGTGACGACGAGGACGAGTAGTCATGGCGGGTGAGCCGGCGAAGGCCGCCTCGCGAGCCGGTTCGACCACGGGGGCGTCTTCCACCAGCACGGTGGAGGACGCCCTCGTGGCGCTCCCGGGGCCGCGCACCGAGGAGAGCGGTTTCGAGCTGCTCTGGCAGCAGGTGGTGGCGGAGATCGGGCGGGCCCGGTCGATCGACCTGATCTGCCACATCTGCCCGGACGGCGACGCCCTGGGCTCCTCGTTGGCGGCCGCGCTGGCGCTGCGCGGGCTCGGCAAGCGGGTGCGGGTCTCCTTCGGCGACGACCCGCAGATCGTGCCCGAGTCGCTGGCCTTCCTGCCCGGCCAGGAGCTGATCGTGCCGGCCGCCGAGGTGCCGGACGTCCCCGAGCTGGTGCTCTGCTTCGACGTGGCCGCGGAGAGCCGGCTCGGCCTGCTGCACGGCAAGGCCTTCGCCGCGCCGGTGCTGGTGGTGATCGACCACCACGCCTCCAATCCGGGCTTCGGCACCCACCAGCTGATCGACCCGACCGCGCCGGCCACCGCCGTCCTGGTCGACGAACTGCTGCGCCGGCTCGGCGTCGAACTCGACCAGGACCTGGCCACCTGCCTGTACACCGGCGTCGCCACCGACACCGGTTCGTTCAAGTACCGGGCCACCACGCCCGCCACCCACGAACTCGCCGGGCGGCTGCTGGCCACCGGCATCCGGCACGACCTGATCTCCCGGCAGCTGTGGGACACCTCCTCCTTCGGTTACCTCAAGGTGCTCGCAGGCGCGCTCGACCGGGCCGTCTACGAGCCGGACGCGGCCGGCGGGCTGGGCCTGGTGTGGACCTGGGTGCCGTACCAGGACCTGGTGCTGTTCAGCGTCACGGTCGAGGAGATCGAGGGGCTGATCGACATCCTGCGCCGCCCGGCCGAGGCCGAGGTGGCGCTGGTGCTCAAGCAGGACCCGGACGGCACGCTGCGGGGCTCCTCGCGTTCCAAGGGCGCGGTGGACGTCGCCGCCGCCTGCGCCGAGCTGGGTGGCGGCGGGCACGTCTTCGCGGCCGGGTTCAGCGCCCGGGAGGACGTGGCCGCGGTGGTCGAACGGTTCCGGAGCGCGCTGCGACCGGTACGTTGATCATCTCTTGACCGCTTTTTAGAGAAAGAACTTGATGAAGCGCAAAGGCACCGGCCCGGACGGCCTGGTGATCGTCGACAAGCCCGAGGGCATCACCTCCCACGGGGTCGTCGCCAAGCTGCGATGGCTGGCCGGGACGCGGAAGGTCGGGCACGCCGGCACGCTCGACCCGATGGCCACCGGCGTGCTGGTGATCGGCGTCGAGCGGGCCACCCGGCTGCTCGGCCACCTGATGCTCACCGCCAAGACGTACGAGGCGACCATCCGGCTCGGCCAGACCACCGTCACCGACGACCGGGAGGGCGAGGTCACCGCGTCCGCCCCGGCCGACGGGGTGACCAGGGAGGCGATCGACGCCGGGATCGCCGCGCTCACCGGCGAGATCATGCAGGTGCCCTCCAAGGTCAGCGCGATCAAGATCGACGGCAAGCGGTCGTACGCGCGGGTGCGCGAGGGCGAGGACTTCGAGCTCGCGGCCCGGCCCACCACGATCCACTCCTTCACCGTGCACGCACAGCGCGCGGCGCTCGCCGAGGACGGCACGCCGGTGATCGACCTGGACGTGACCGTCGAGTGCTCCTCCGGCACCTACATCCGGGCGCTGGCCCGCGACCTGGGCGCCGGGCTCGGCGTCGGCGGCCACCTCACCGCGCTGCGGCGCACCAGGGTCGGGCCGTACTCGGTGGAGTCGGCGCACACCCTGGAGCAGCTGGAGGCCGCGGTCACCGGCGAGTCCCCGGCGGGGCTGCAGGTGCTGCCGATAGGGGAGGCCGCGGCCGCCGCCTTCCCGCGCTGGGACCTGGACGAGTCGCAGGCGGAGAAGCTGTCGCACGGCGCCCGGCTCAAGGCGCCCGGGCTGGGCGTGGACGGGCCGATCGCGGTGTTCGGGCCGGACGGGCGCTTCCTCGCGCTGGTCGAGGAGACTGGCGGGCAGGCGAAGCCGGTCGCGGTCTTCGTCGGCTGACGCCCCGCAGCGCACGCGTCACCCCCGTCGGGAGTCTTCCGGCGGGGGTTTCGCCCGTTCGGGAGTCGTCCCGGGAGGGGTTTCGCTCGTTCGGGGGGTGTTTCGGCGAGGTCCGGGGTTCCGGGTGAGGTCCGGAGGTTCGTTCCGGCGAGGGGACGGGTCACCCGCCCGGGGGAGCGCGCGAGGTGAACGCCCGTGGTGAGCGGCGCAGGCGCGGTGGGGCCGCCTCCCGGGCGGGCAGGCTCCCCGACGGCGAGCAGGTCGCCGTGACGAGCCCGCCCCCGGGCCGTCCGGCCTGCGGGGAGGGCAGTGCGAATGCCGGGATTCCTGGACGGCGACGGCGTGGCGGGAGACCCGGGGCGGTACCTGCTGCGGATCCGCGACCTCAACGGGCGACTGCACGGCTTAGGGTTCGTCGCCGACCCGCAGGGCACCGTCCTCACCGCCCACGAGAGCGTCACCGGCCTGGACCGGATCGTCCTGCACACCCCCGGCGGGCAGACCAGGGTGCTGGGCCCGGACGCCGTACTGCCGCTGCCCGGGCACGGGCTCGCCCTGCTGCGCACCGACGCGGTCGGCGGGCTGCCCGTGCCGCCGCTGCCCGTCGCGGCCCTCGGGGCCGGGCGCGAGGTGCTGCTGCCCGCGCTGGCCGGCGAGGACGGGCGCGTGGTGGCGCTGCGTTGCGGTCTGCTGGGTGCCGCCGGGGCCGGGTACGGCGGGGTCGGCGGGGTGCTGCTGCTCGACCCGCCGGTGGTCGCCGGCGTCGCGGTGCCGGCCGGCTCGCCGGTGCTGGACGCCCGCAGCGGCGCCGTGGTGGCCCTGGCCGTGCCCGCGCTGCGCGGGCCGCAGCACGGCGGCGCGCTCCCGGCGGTGCCGGCCGGCGGCGGCGCGGTCGCGGTCGCCCCGGCGTTGGCCGAACTGCTGGCGCGCAACGGCGCGGCCGTGCCCGGCTACGGGCCCGCGCTCAACCTGGCCGGCGTGCTGCGGCTGACCGCCGCCCAGCTGGCCGCTGCGGGGGCCGGCCCGGACCGGGTCGCCGGGCTCGCCGCCGACCGGGTCGACCGGCCCGACGGACTGGCCGGGGACGAGCCGCAGGCCACCGTCACCGCGCTGGTCGGCGCCCCCGGCAGCGGGCGCTCCACCGAACTCGCCGCCCTCGCCGCCCGCCGCGCCGGCGGCGCCCGGCCGCTGCCCACCCTCTGGCTGCGCGGCGCCGACCTGCGCGCCGAGGACCGCTCGCTCGCCGCCCCGGTGGAACGGGCCCTGGCCGCCGTCGCGGCCGAGCTGGGCACCCCGGCGCCCGCGCCGGAACCGGTGGCGGCGCTGTGCGCGGCGGCCGGGCGGCCGCTGCTGGTGGTCCTGGACGGCCCCGAGGAGGCCCCGGCGCCGCTGGACCCGCGCTGGCTGCGCGGCGCGGGGGACTGGCTGACCGGCTGCGGGGCGCGGCTGCTGACCGCCTGCGGCGAGGAGGCCTGGGTGCGGCTGGCGGCCGAGAAGTGGGGCAGCGGCCCCGGCCCCGCCCGGTACCCGGACCCGCCGGAGCCGGACGGCGACCTGGCCAGCGCCCCCACCGTCCGGATGGACGGCGGCGGCCCGGGCGCCCCCAGCCTCGCCGGGCACCGGCTCGGCCCGCTCCCCGCCGAGGCGGCCGAGCGGGTGCGCCGCCGCTACGGGCTGCCGCCGGGCTGGCCGGCCGACGCCGACGCGCGGCACCCGCTGGCCGTCCGGCTGGCCGGCGAGCTGTGGGCGGAGGGCCTGCGCGGGGAGCCGGGCCGCCGGGGCGAACTGTTCGCCGCCTACCTGGACCTGCGCTGCCTGCGGGTGGCCCGGCGGCTGGCCGAGGACGGCCGGCAGCGCCGCCCGGGCGCCCACCGCCGGAGTTCCGCCCGCCCGGCCGGGCCCTCCCACGGGCGGGTGCGGCGGCTGGCGGCCGCGGTGGCCGGACGGGTGCACGAGGCGGCCCGGCGGATGCTCGGCGCCGGGCCGGGCGGGCTGGGCCGGGCCGTCTTCGAGGAGCTGTTCCCGGCGGCCGGCGGCTGGGCCACGGCCGTCCTCGCCGAGGGCCTTTTCGTCCCGGCCGGGCCCGGATTCCGGTTCGCGCACGGGGAGTTCGCGGACTGGCTGCAGGGCCTGCACCTGGACCTGGACGCCGCGCTGCGGCTGCTGCTCGGCGAGGCCGCGGACACGCCGTCCTCGCCCGCGAACGGGCTGGCGGGCGCGCCTGCGCAGGGCCCCCCGCGCGGCGTCCCCCGGCACCGGATCGGCCCGGTCGCCGCCGCGCTGCGCCGACTGGCCGAGACCTGGGGCGCACCCGCCCTGGACCCGTGGCTGCACCGGCTCTGGCGCGCCCTGGACCTGCGCCCGCCCGGCAGCGAACCGGCCTGGTGGGCGGGCCGGCTGCTCACCGCCGGGCTGGCCGCCAGCCCCGATCCGGCCGAACACCGGGCGCTGCTCGACCAGTTGGCCGGGCGGATCGCCGAACGGGCGGTCGCCGAAGGCGGGTTGGACGCGCTCCCGGCGGACGGGCTCGGCGCGTTCGGCCCGGCGTTCTGGACCGGCCTCGGCCTGCCCGCCGAGGCCGAACTCGCCCTGCTGCGCCGCCTGGTGGCCGCCGACGGGCCAGGGCAGCCGTTCCTCGGCGCGGTGGCCGAGCGGCTGCGCGCCGACCCCGTCGCGGTGTTCCCGCTGCTCTGCGCCTGGTTCGACGATCCGCGCGGCCTGCCCGGCCGCCCCGGGCACACCGTCGCCGACCTCGCCCACGACCTGCTGCACGCCCACCGCCGGCTCGCCCTGGACGAGTTGGCCGACGCTCTGGCCGACGCCGCGCACCCGAGGGCGGACGCGCTGCTCACCGTGCTCGCCACCGAGGAACCCTCCGCGCTCTGCCGGGCGGTGGACCGCTGGAGCCACGACGGGCGGCCCGAGCGGCACGTCGCCGCCGCTGTGCACGCCCTGCACGCCGCCCCGCACGCCGTCGGTGCCGCCGCCGGACTGCTGCGGTTCACCGCGCTGACCCTGCTCGCCCGCGAGGACGAACCGGGCCTGCACGGCGCCGCCCTCGCCCTGCTGGTCGGCGACCCGGCGACCAGGGCCGAGCACCTCCCCGCCGCGCTGGCCCTGCACCGGGCGGGCGGCGACGCCTTCCTCACCCCCAGGGCGCTGGCCCCCGCCCTGGAGAGCGACCCGGAACCCGTCCTGGCCGCGCTCGCCGACCGGCTGGCGGCCCCCGGCGCGGCCGCCGCCGAGACCCTGCGGATGCTCGCCGACGCCCGCACCCCGGTGGCCACCCGGCGGGGCGCCGAACTCGCCGCCCGGCTGCTGCGCGAGCACCCGGCGCTGGCCGGCCCGGTCGCCGTCGACTACCTGGGCCGCCGCCTGGAGCGCGCCGCGACCGGCGGCCCGGCCGCCCGGCTGGAGCTGCGGGTGCTGCTCGGCGGCGCGCTGGCCGTCCGGGCGGCGGGCGTGCGGCGGCCGTTCGCCCAGGTGCTGTCCGTCCCGGTGGCCGACCCGGCGGCGGACGCGCTGCGCTGTGAACTGCTGGACACCCTGCTCGCCATCGAGACCGACCCGGCGGTGCTGACCGCGGCCGTGGAGCGGCTGGCCGAGCACTGCGCGGCCGAGAATCCGGCCCGGGCCCGCGCGGTGCTGGCCCGGGCGACGCCCGGCCTGCCGGCCGCGGACGAACTGCTGGTGCGCTGCGCCGGCCGCTCGGCGGCGTTCGCGCAGCTGCTCGCCCAGTGGCCGCGGGACGCCGCCCCGACCGCGCCGGACGGGCCCCGGCTGGCCCGGATGCGGGCCCTGGCGGCGGCCGGCCGCGACCCGCAGTACGCGGCCGCCGAGGCGGAGCGGACCGTGCCCGGGCGGGCCGCGCACCCGCCGGTGCGCCCAACCCGCATTCCGGTGCCGGAGCAGGAGCAGGCGCATGGCACGCTATAGGGGTTCGGGTTTGAGCGTTTGAGCGTACAGAGGGTACGCGCCGTACGGAACAAGGAGCGGTCAGGGTGCAGCGCTGGCGTGGCCTGGAGGAGATCCCCGCTGACTGGGGACGCAGCGTCGTCACCATCGGCTCGTTCGACGGGGTGCACCGCGGGCATCAGCTGATCATCGGTCGGGCGGTCGAGCGGGCCCGCGAACTCGGCCTCCCCGCGGTGGTGGTGACCTTCGACCCGCACCCGCGCGAGGTCATCCGCCCGGGCAGCCACCCGCCGCTGCTCGCCCCGCAGGCGCGCCGCGCCGAGCTGATCGCGGGCCTCGGCGTGGACGCGGTGCTGGTGCTGCCGTTCACCCCGGAGCTGTCCCAGGAGTCGCCGGAGACCTTCGTCCAGCAGGTCCTGGTCGACGCCCTGCACGCCCGGGCCGTCATCGAGGGCCCCAACTTCCGCTTCGGGCACCGGGCCGCCGGGGACGTCGCGCTGCTCACCGAGCTGGGCCGCTCGGCCGGCTTCGACGTCGAGGTGGTCGACCTCCAGGTGAGCGGCGCGGCCGGGTCCGGCGAGCCGTTCTCCTCCACCCTGACCCGGCGGCTGGTCGCGACCGGGGACATGGCCGGCGCCGGCGAGGTGCTGGGCCGCCCGCACCGGGTCGAGGGCGTGGTGGTGCGCGGCGCGCAGCGCGGCCGTGAGCTCGGTTACCCGACCGCCAACGTCGAGACCGTGCCGCACAGCGCGATCCCGGCCGACGGCGTGTACGCGGGCTGGCTGACCGCCGACGGCGAGCGCATGCCCGCCGCCATCTCGGTCGGCACCAACCCGACCTTCGACGGCACCGCCCGCACCGTCGAGGCGTACGCCATCGACCGGGTCGGCCTGGACCTGTACGGGCTGCACGTGGCCGTGGACTTCCTGGCCTACCTGCGCGGGATGGAGAAGTTCGACTCCATCGACGCGCTGCTCGACCGGATGGCCGACGACGTCAAGCAGGCCCGCGAGCTGACCGACGGCGTCTGAGCACTGCCGCAGCACGGGGAAGGGCCCGCCGACCTGGTCGGCGGGGCCGTCGGCCGCAAACCGGGGGGGGGGGCCGGGGGGCGGTGGCGGTGGGCTCACCGGGGCAGCTCCTCGCGGTCGAGCACCCGGACGGGTTGGGCGGGTCGGTCCAGCCAGGCCCACTGCCTCTCCGCGGTGACGGTGAGCCCGAAGCGCTGGGGTGCCGGGCGGTCGTTCTCCTCCCACCAGCGCTGGGCGGCTTCGATTTCGTCCCAGAGCCGACGAGGGCCGTGCTGCCAGACGGTGAAGCGTTCGCCCGGGCGGCCGTCGTGGTCGACGGCCGCCCACGAACGGGCATCGGTGGTGGCGACCCAGAGCCGGGCGGCGACGCCGTCGACGCCCGGCTCGTCCTCCCAGGCGGTCCACACGTCGCCCAGCCGCAGGCCGAGGGCGAACCGGGCCTCCCAGCGGTCGCCCGTGATGCTCCACGGCGGCAGCGTGGTTTCGGATTCCTTCGGTACGTGGTCGTCGCGGACGACATCGCGGAAGATCCGCAGGTCCTGCCGCTGGTTGCGCATCAGCATGAACGCGGAGTGAGGGCTGAAGCGTCCCTGAGCCAGGTCGCGTTCGACGGTGAGCTTGAGCAGCCCCCAGCAGAGCAGGGGGGTGTCCCAGGGGGTGAGGACGATGCCTCCGGGCCGGGTCTGCTCGATCCAGGCCCAGGGCACGCGGCGGACCGAACAGGTGGAGACGATCCGGTCGTACGGCTGACGTCGGGGCCGGCCCAGGGAGCCGTCTCCGCAGATCAGGTCCACGTCGAGGCCCGCCGCGTTCAGGGACGCCCACGCCTGCTCGGAGACCTCGGAGTCGATCTCGATCGAGGTGACGCATCCGGAGCCGAGGCGGTGAGCGAGCAGGGCCGCGTTCCAGCCGGTGCCGGTGCCGATCTCCAGGACGTTCATTCCGGGCCGGACGTCGAGGTCGCGGAGCATGCGGACGACGATCGAGGGGGCGGAGGCGGAGGAGGAGGGCCAAACGTCGGCCGGGTCGGGCGGATCGGCCGATGCCTGGCCGTCGTTGACCTGGGTGACGACGGGGGCGTCGGCGTAGGCCGCCTCGAACCAGCGCTGGTGGTCGGTCGAGAGGTCGCAGGGCTCGTAGCCGCCCCGGTCGTCCTCCAGCCAGATCCGCTCGGGGAGGAAGCGATGGCGCGGGACCGCCTCGATCGCCTCCTGCCACTCGCGAGGGGCAGGGCCGTCGAGCGCTTCGCCGACGGCCCGGAGCAGGCCGCGCACGGCGGCCTGCTCCGGTCGATGCACAGGGTCCGTCACTTGTCGCCCTCGTCCTTCTTGTGCTTCGGGTCGGGCGCCGGGTTCTGTCCGTCGGGGGACGGCTTGCTCGTGCCGGGGTCCTTCTTTCCGCCGTGCTTGCCGCCGCTGGGCTTGTCGGTTCCCCAACCCATGCTTCCTCCTTGAGCGTCGATGAGCGTTGGTGATCCCGTCCGCGGCCCCCCGGCCCGCGCGCGGGGGGGCGGGTGGGTTGGTGGGTGTTTAAAGAACACGGCCGCCGGCCGGGTCAGTCAAGACGCCCCCGCGGGCCCACCCCAGGCGGGCGCGCCCCCCGCC
>NZ_JBHWIO010000007.1:160337-165361 GCF_042732075.1 Kitasatospora sp. NPDC059812 | reverse complement strand
CGTCGTCCCCGCTCAGGGTGCCGCGGGCGGGGGCCGCCGCGCCCGCGCCGCCCGGGCCGGCGTCGCGGACGGGAGTTCAGTGGGAGTGGTTGATCAGCACCAGGGCCGCGGCGATGACGTGCAGTCCGGCAGCGGCGGACACCCCGTAGGCGGCCCAGACCCGGGCGAGGTCGGGGGCGGTGGGCGGCGGCGCATCGTCGGAGGCGCAACTCTCCTCCGGCGGTCGCGGGTTCACCGGGGGATCGGCGCGGGCGCCACAAGGTCGGCGTGGACGACCTTCCCGAACGGGAGGAGCGTGACGCCCCAGCGGCCGCGAGTGAGCCGGTGGACCATCGCCAGGCCCCGGCCGGACGTGGCGTCCGGCCCGGCCTGGACCATCACGGGCATCGAGCGGGAACCGTCACCGACGAGGATGCGGACGATCCGGTCGGTCGGACGGCGAACGCCGACGAGAATGCGGGTCTGGCAGCAGGTCTTGAAGGAGTTGGTGACCAACTCGCTGACGATCACGGCGGCGTCGTCCACCAGGTCGTCCAGGCCCCATTCCCGCAGCGTCGCCGCGACGAACCGGCGGGCAGCGCCCACCGACTCCGGCAGATAGGGCAGCAACAGCTCCGCTGCCGTCGACACCGACATTGAGTTGGTGTCGGGAGTCGCGCGACTCTCCGTCGAAGCGTGCTGCATGGGAACTTCCAGGACGTCGGCCTCGAACACGACCATCTCCTCTAAATGAGGTGTTTCCATGCACTCATGTACATGAGTGACGAGTAGAAGAGTGCCCGACTCCTGTACATGAGTCAACCCGTCGCGGGAGGAATCTCGCGACGGGTTGGGATAGTTGATCGTTAGTCAGTCATGCGCGGGAAAGCGATAGTCGAGAACGAACTGGTCGGCCGCCATGACGGTGTCGCACACCTCCACCACTCGGCCATCCGCGGTGATGGCATCGCGAACGAGATGGATCACCGGCGCGCCGGGGCTCAGGGTGAGCGCTTTGGTCTCCGGCTTGGTCGCGAGTCTGGCCCGTACGGACTCGGTGAACTCGACGAGGGAGTGGCCGTGCTCTTCGAGGCGGGCGTAGATGCCGCCGCCACCGGGGTTCTCGGCGAAAACCTCAGGGATGTCCTTGACCACGTCCCACGGCAGGTATGACGTGGCCTCCTCGGTGGGCACCCCATCTCGGAAGTACCGGCGTTTGCGGGCCAGCACCTGGGTACCGGCGGGAAGTCCCAAGCGATCGGCGATCTCGGGAGGTGCTGCTGTGGGGCCCACGAACAGCACGGTCACGGACGGGATGCCGCCGGAGGTCTCTGCCTCTGCGAGGTACGCGGCCTTGCCGGCGTTGCGATGGGCGCGGCGGAATCGGTCCGCAGACTTGCGCTGAACCGGCGGGCGGGAGCGGACGAACGAGCCTCGACCATGGTGCGTCTCGATGAGCTGAGTCGTTCGGAGTTCGGCGATGGCCTTGCGAACTGTCCCGGATGCGACTCCGTACCGCTGCATGAGCTCGGCCTCGCTGGGCACGGTCGCACCGGGAGCGAGAACGCCCGACTTGATCTGCGCGGCAAGATCAGCCGCGATCTGCAGGTACTTCGTCGTGGCCGACGAGGCCACCTCACTACTCGCCATAGTCCTTCAGGGCTCCTATCCTCCTGCACATGAGTAACAGCGCCGGGAAGTTCCAGTCAACGCCGCTCCACTCGGTGTCCGTCGCGGGGGTGGTGGTGCGGGAGGACGGCCGGGTGCTGGCGATTTGCCGGGCCGACAACGGGGCTTGGGAACCTCCGGGTGGCGTGCTGGAACTGGGCGAGGCCATCGAGGACGGCGTGCGACGCGAGGTCTACGAGGAGACCGGGGTCAAGGTCACCGTCGAGCGGCTGACCGGCGTGTACAAGAACGTAAGCCGAGGGATCGTCGCCCTCGTCTTCCGCTGCCGACCGGAGAGCGGCACCGAGCGGCCCTCGGACGAGTCGGTCGAGGTCGACTGGCTCACCCCGGCCGAGGTCTCCGACCGCATGGCCGAGGTCTATGCCGTACGCATCCTGGATGCGCTTCGGGACGACACAGCGCCGAGTATCCGAACCCACGACGGCCGACACGTGCTTTGACGACGTCGATCCGTCTGCTGCCCGATCGGCACCGATATCACTTCCACCCACAGCACGCGATAGGTGGTTTTGATGCGGGACGGCAAGCACAAGGAGTGATGGCTTGGATGTTCGATGTCAAGCGATCGTGGTCAGGCTTGGGGTGGTCGCCGAGGCGCCCGCTGTAGGGTCGAGCCGTGGCAACTCTGGCGCTCTTCGACATCGACAAGCAGGCGCTGCCTGAGGTTCCCGCGGAAGCAGTCGAGCATGGCGAGGTCTTCACCCGCCCTTGGGTCGTCGAGCTCATCCTCGATCTGCTCGGCTACACGCCGGACAAGGACCTCACACAGCTGAGGGTCGTCGAGCCTGCTTGTGGTGCAGGAGCGTTCCTCGGCGTGATCGCTTCGCGGATCAGCGCCTCATGCCGAGCCCACGGTCGTTCGATCACCGACTCGGTGAACGCCGTCCAGGCGTTCGACCTGCTCGGGCGCAATGTGGCCGAGAGCCGTGGAGTCGTCGAGCAGCGGCTCCACGATGACGGCTGGGAGCGGAGTGATGCTCGGAAGGTTGCCTCCTACTGGGTGAAACAGGGCGACTACCTTCTCCAGGCCGATGCCGAGCACCATGCGGATTTCATCGTCGGCAATCCCCCCTACATCAGGCTGGAGGATGTCCCCGACGATCGGATGGATGCCTACCGCAACGCCTGCTCCACGATGGGGGGCCGCGCCGATATCTACATCGGCTTCTACGAGGTGGCACTTCGGAGTCTGCAGCCAGGGGGACGGCTCGGTTTCATCTGCGCAGACCGTTGGATGAGGAACCAGTACGGTCGTAAACTCCGCCAGCTGGTGACCAGGCAGTTCAGTATGGATCTGACGCTGGTGATGCACGACGTGGACGCCTTCCAGGAGCAGGTTGCGGCGTACCCCGCGGTCACGATCATTTCCCGCCAGGCGCAGGGTGGCGCGGTTGCCGCCGATACGACCCGCGCGTTCGGGGAGCCGGAAGCCCGTGACTTCCTCGCCTGGTACGAGGCCGAAGGTCGGAAGCCGATCGCCACGGCCTCCTTTCAGGCGGCACCTCTGCCGCACTGGTTCCCTGGCGAGGACTCCTGGCCGGCGGCCTCACCTGCCAGGCTCGCCGTTCTTGAAGACCTCAGCGACCGGTTTCGGCTGCTGGAGGACAAGACCACGGGGACACGCGTCGGCATCGGTGTCGCGACCGGTGCGGACAAGGTATTCATCACCGATGATCGCGAACTGGTCGAGCCGGACCGGCTCCTGCCTCTGGCCATGGTCCGAGACACCACCAGCGGTTCCATCGACTGGAGCGGGTCCTGCCTGGTCAATCCGTGGAACTCCCAGGGCGAACTCGTCGATCTTGCTGCCTATCCGAAACTCGCCGCCTACTTTCGCCGACACAGCGGCGCCCTGCGTAAGAGGTATGTCGCAGTCAAGCAGCCCGACCGTTGGTACAAGACCATCGACAAGGTCGACCACAGACTGACGAGTCGGTCGAAACTCCTCGTCCCGGACATGAAGCTGACGATCCATCCGGTGCTCGACGAGGGGAAGTTGTACCCTCACCACAACCTGTACTTCATCGTCTCGGACGTCTGGGACATGCGCGTGCTTGGCGGCCTGCTCCTCTCCAAGGTGGCCGAGGCGTTCGTGGAGGCATACGCGGTCAAGATGCGTGGGGGAACGCTCCGCTTCCAGGCGCAGTATCTCCGCAAGATCCGTGTGCCGGACCCGGCGGCCATTGCCGATGAGGACCGTGCTGCCCTGGCAGACGCCTTCGACAAGCGGGACGTGAGGGCGGCCACCGAGGCAGCACTGCGTGTCTACGGGCTTACCGAGCTTCCCGATTAGGAGGAACCGACCTTGACGGTCAGCCGCCAGGACTTCGAGGACGCCGTCGCGGCGTACTGGGGTGTCAAACAGGCTCAGAACGAACAGTCGGTGATCAAGGCCGCAGTCGGCGCCGGCACCGCGGGTTCCGTCAGAGGCGGCAAGCACTTCGATTCCATCGCGGCCCTCCTGGCGAAGTTCTTCCTGGAAGCGGGCTACCCGCGCGAGAGCATTCGGATCGCCAAGTCCCAGCGTCTGGAGCTTCCTGGCTACTACAGGCCTCAGAAGCAGTGGGACGTCGTCGTCACCTATGAGAACACGCTGGTGGCTGCCTTCGAGATGAAGGCCCTGGGCGGGCCATCTTTCGGCAACAACTACAACAACCGGGTCGAGGAGGCCCTCGGCAGCGCCGTCGACCTTCGAAGGGCGGCGCTGGCGGACCTCTACCCCGGGGAGAAGCCCTGGCTCGGTTATTTCTTCATCATGCAAGACGAGGAAGGATCGAGGCGACCCGTGAAGCCGGCTGAGGGGGCTCTCCCGGTCGAAGGCGTCTGGCACGGCAAGTCCTACCAGGAGCGGTTCGGGATCTTCTGCCAGCGGTTGATGACCGAGCAGCTCTACGACGCGGTCTGCTACGTCACGTCGTCCGCGACTGACCCGAAGCCGAACGAGCCGGTTGCCAGTCTGGATTGGAGGCACTTCTCTGCCGCCATAAACGCGCGGATCGGCTACTTGCAGGAACTGGGACTGCCGAGGCCGCACTGGCCTCACAGCACGCTGTTCGGGGACGTCTCCCAAGGCTGATCCGCGTGAGCGATGCGGGCGCGCACCGTGTAGCACGTGCCGGGTCGGGCGGATCGTAGGTCAGGGGGAAGCGTCCTGACCTGAGGGGTTTGTCGCCAGGTGATCGATGGCGGCAGCAATCAACACGAACACTCCCGGGCTCGGGAAGCCTGGGTCGGGATACGTGGGGGGGGGCCCCCCCCCGGGGGGGGGGGGTGTGAGAGGATGGAATTATGATTGGCAGGGGTGGGGGGGGTGGGGGGGGGCGGGGGTGGGGGGTGTGGAGGAGGGAGTGAGACGC